>NZ_CAWMFQ010000137.1:6905-14233 GCF_963866995.1 Aeromonas sp. ZOR0002
ACGTCAGGCCGCGGTCGGCCAGGACGCCTCGATGCAGTTGCATGAGCCGGCCGATCCTGGGCTTGTCAACAGCGTCAGCCTGCCGCCGGGCGGCCAGTGGCGGCTCAGCTTCGAGCAGGGTCGACGGTTGGAAGGGGCCGCTCAAGCCGAGCTCTATGAGGTGCTGCTGGCCTGGTTCCAGCACGAGATCCTCGGCCTGCTCTGCGGCCTGCTGTTTTTCCTGCCTCTCATCTATCTCAGGCAGCGGCCCGACTACTTCGGCGCTCTGCACACACGGCGGCTTCGCTGCCACCACCTGCAATATCGCTTCTGCCAGGGCGACTAGGTTCACCAGCCGGGCGCCCGCCCGTTTGATCCCCGTCATTGAGTACCGCTGACCGGGCTGCTCGGCAGTCTGGCGGCTGCCGTGGTCATTACCGGGTGCTGCGCCAGCTCTCTCTGTAAACGTCATCTTCGCGACTGGCCGTTGGCCGGGCGCGGACATGCTCTTATTGCAACCAAGTGGTGAACTCATTCATGGACTATTACGTCAATCTCTTCATCCAGTCGATCTTTGTGGAAAACCTGGCGCTGGCCTTCTTCCTTGGCATGTGCACCTTCCTGGCCGTCTCGAAAAACATCAACACGGCCTTCGGTTTGGGCATGACGGTGCTGGTGGTCATGGTGATCGCCATCCCCCTCAACAACCTGATCTACCGCCATATCCTGCGTCCCGAGAGTACCTTCCTCGGGGAGTTTGATCTGGGCTTTCTCGATTTCATCGTCTACATCGGGGTGCTGGCGGCGCTGGTGCAGGTGATGGAGATGGTGCTCGACAAACATTTCCCGGCGCTCCATCACGCGCTCGGCATCTATCTGCCGCTGCTGACGGTGCACTGCGCCATCTTCGGCGGGGTGATGTTCATGGCCCAGCGGGATTACGACTTCATCGAATCCGTGGTCTACGGGGCGGGCTCAGGGCTGGGCTGGCTGCTGGCCATCGTCGCCATTGCGGGGTTGCGCCAGAAGATGAAGTATTCGGATGTGCCCGAGGGGCTGCGGGGGATCGGCATTACCTTCATCGTGGCCGGGCTGATGTCCCTCGGCTTCATGTCTTTTTCCGGCATCTCGCTCTGAGCCATGGGTCGGGTGGTGGCCCAATGAAGGTGCTCAATCCAGACGCTTTGCCATGTTGTAGCCCGTGATGGTGAAGCCCAGCGCCTGATAGAGCGCCAGTGCCCTCGGGTTGTCATGGGCCACCCTCAGCTTGATCTGGTGGATGCCTAGGGGGGCGAGCTGCGCCTCCAGGGCGGCCATGGCAGCCTTGCCGAGGCCGCGACCACGATGGGGCGGTGTCACATAAAAGTCGTAGATGAAGGTGGTGCCGGCGGCGCCGTCGATGGCGTGCCAGAGATAGCCCAGAGGCTCGCCCGGTGCGTTCGAGGCTTCAGGTACCATGGCGAGCAGGTGATGACCCGGGGTGGCGACACCCAGTGGCAGGAGCTGCTGCAACGAGGCGTCGGCCTGACGGTGGGCGTCAGGCAGCGCCATCCCGTGGTTGCTGGCAAGATCCTGGGCGTAATCCTCGATGAAGTAGTCGCGATAGGCGGGAAAGTCTGCGTCACGCAGGGGGATCAGGCGAACGGTGAGAGTCGGCATCCGGCACAGCACTCCAGAGAAGGGGAGTGGCCACGTTACGCCAGAACGGCGCCAATCACAAAGGGACAACCGCTGCCTGCGAGGTGACGGCGATAAAAAAAAGAGCGCCCAGGGGCGCTCTTTTCCTGCAGGCAGAAAAAGAGGCTTATCTGACCTCTTCCCCCTTGGCTTGCAGGTCTGCGTGGTAGGAGGAACGCACGAAGGGACCGCAGGCGGCGTGGCTGAAGCCGAGATCCATGGCCACATCCTTGAGTTCGTCGAACTCTGCGGGCGGCACATAACGCTTCACCGGCAGGTGGTGGCGGCTCGGTTGCAGGTACTGGCCCAGGGTCAGCATGTTGACGCCGTGCTCGCGCAGATCCTTGAGCACCTCGACGATCTCCTCGTTGGTCTCGCCAAGGCCCATCATCAGACCGGACTTGGTCGGCACGTGGGGGTGCATCTCCTTGATGCGGCGCAGCAGCTCCAGGGACCACTTGTAGTCGGCACCCGGACGGGCAACCCGGTACATGCGCGGGGCGGTTTCCAGGTTGTGGTTGAAGACGTCAGGCGGGGTCTCGCGGAACACCTCCAGCGCCTGCTCCATCCGGCCACGGAAGTCCGGGGTCAGGATCTCGATGCGGGTCTGGGGGCTGTGCTCGCGGATCTCGCGGATGCAGTCGGCGAAGTGCTGGGCACCGCCGTCCCGCAGATCGTCGCGGTCCACCGAGGTGATCACCACGTACTTGAGGTTCATCTCCTTGATGGTGAGTGCCAGCTTCTTCGGCTCCTCCGGATCCAGCGGCAACGGACGGCCGTGGGCCACGTCGCAGAAGGGGCATCGGCGGGTACAGATGGCGCCCATGATCATGAAGGTCGCGGTGCCGTGGTTGAAGCACTCCGCCAGGTTGGGGCAGGAAGCCTCTTCACACACAGAATGCAGCTTGTTTTTGCGCAGGGTGCTCTTGATGTGCTCGATCTTCTGGCTCGACGGCGGCAGCTTGATCCGCATCCACTCCGGCTTGCGCAGCACTTCCTCGTTGGGATCCGGCATGAATTTCACCGGGATCAGGGCCATCTTGTCGCCATCGCGCAGCTTGACGCCCGGCTCCATACGAACGGGTTTGCTCATGATTCACTCTCGGTGTTTGTTATTGTCTGGTTGACGGTCACCAGGGGCCTTGCGGCTCCCTCGTGACCACGGGGCATGGGGTTGCTCATGCCGCCTCTTCGGTATTCGTGATCTCTTGGTAGCCAATCAGGCGGGCCAGCTCCGTCACCAGCAGGGACTGTGCCTCGGCGACGCTCTGCGGGCCGCCCAGGGCGCTGGTCTGGGTCATGGCCATGCCCGCATAGCCGCACGGATTGATGCGCAGGAAGGGAGTCATGTCCATGTTGACGTTGAGGGCCAACCCGTGGAACGAGCACCCCTTGCGAATGCGCAAACCCAGGGACGCCAGCTTGGCTTCCATACCCAGATCGCTCTTCACGTAGACGCCCGGGGCATCGGCCTTGGCGTAGGCCTCGATATTGCTTTTGGCGAGCGTGTTGATGATGGCGGTTTCGAGGCAGGTCACCAGCTCCCGTACAGAGAGCTTGCTGCGGCGCACATCCACCAGAACGTAGAGCACCAGCTGGCCCGGGCCGTGATAGGTCACCTGGCCGCCGCGATCACTCTGCACCACCGGGATGTTGCCGGGGGCGAGCAGGTGTTCGGCCTTGCCGGCCTGACCCTGGGTGTAGACGGGGTCATGCTCCACTACCCAGAACTCGTCCGGGGTGTCGGGGGTGCGATTGTCGGTGAACGCCTTCATGGCGTCCCACACCGGCTGGTAGGGGCGACGGCCCAGCTGTCTGACGAGCAGTTGGCCGGCTGACGGTTGTGGCTCGGCGGGCGTTTCGAGTGACATCTTTCCTCACTGGCGGCGCGGTGTCGGTACGGTCGCCGCTGCGACCGGGCGGCAAATAATCAGTCGCCCCGGTGGCGGGGCGAGAGAGGCAACTTACAGGACGTAACGAACCAGCTCGATCTTGCCAAGGGCGGTATACATGGCCTCGATGTGTTCCTTGCTCTGGGCGGTGACCGTCACCCGTACCGAGTGATAGTTGCCCTTGGAGCTCGGTTGAACGGTCGGGCTGTAGGTGCCGGGAGCATGTTGCTGCAGCACTTCCACCACCATGTCGGGCAGGGCGGGATCGGCCACGCCAAGCACCTTGAACGGGAACTTGCAGGGGAACTCCAGCAGTTCATCAAACTTGGTATTCATCTACTTCACCTTTCTGGGTCGCCGGGAAGCGACGTCATCTTTACGTCTTTGAGGGCCGCCGAAACGGTCCCCTCATCTGCCCCCAAGGGGCAGTTCCCAGTCTATATGGGCATGAGCCGCCTCGGGATCAAGACCCGGCGGTGCGGCAAGACGTGGAAATGCTGCTTTTTACCACAAATCGTCAGTCGGCGGAACCTGCAGATTACAGGGTTATTGACTGGACAGACCGCAAAAGACAGCAGCGGCGCCTGTTGGCGCCGCTGCTTGAGGAAGGGTCTGTTACTTGAACCAGCTGGAGACCAGCATCACCAGGTAATCCCACAGGCGGCTCATCAGGCCACCTTCCTGCACCTCTTCCAGGGCAACCAGGGGAACCTGCTTGATCTCCTTGTCCCCTTGCTTGAGGTACACGGTACCGACGCGCTGGCCCTTGGCCAGGGGCGCCTTCAGCTCGCTCTCCAGTTGGAAGTCCGCCTTGAGGTTGTTGCCCTGGCCACGGGTGACCAGCACGGAGACGTCCTTGTCGACCCCCAGTTTCACTTCAGACTTGTCGCCCATCCAGATCTTCTGGGTGACCAGTTCGGTGCCCGCCTTGTAGGGGGTCAGGCTCTGGAAGAAGCGGAAGCCGTAGGTGAGCAGCTTCTTGCTCTCGGCGGCGCGGGAAGCCTCGCTATTGGCCCCCATGACCACGGCGATCAGGCGCATGCCTTCGTTGTTGGTGGCGGAAGAGACCAGGTTGTAGCCGACCTGGCTGACGTGACCGGTCTTGATGCCGTCAACCTGCAGGGATTGGTCCCACAGCAGGCGGTTGCGGTTGTGCTGGGTGATGCCGTTGAACACGAAGGACTTCTGGGAGTAGATCTTGTACTCCTCCGGCTGATCGTGGATCAGGGCCTGACCCAGGCGGGCCATGTCGCGGGCGGTACTGTAGTGGCCCTCTTCATCCAGGCCGTGGGGGTTCTTGAACTGGGAGTCCTTCATGCCGAGCTTGGCGGCCCAGGCGTTCATCAGGCTGGCGAAGGAGTCGGTGCTGCCTGCCAGGTGCTCGGCCATGGCGACACAGGCGTCATTGCCGGACTGGATGATGATGCCCTTGTTGAGATCATCGACGGAGACCTGCTTGCCCACCTCGATGAACATCTTGGAGGAGTCGGAGTAGTTCTTGGACCAGGCGTTCTGGCTGATGGTCACCATGTCGGTGCCCTTGATGTTTCCCTTGTGCAGCTCGTCGCCGACGATGTAGGAGGTCATCATCTTGGTCAGGCTGGCGGGGGGAAGACGCTCGTCAGCGTTCTGCTCGGCCAGCACCTGTCCGGAGAAGTAGTCGATCAGGATGTGGGCCTTGGCGGAGATCTCGGGCGCGGCAGGCACCACCATGGGGGCGCTGTTCAAAGTGGGGACCGGCTGGGCACTCGGCAGGGCCGAATCCGGGGTCGGAACAGGCTGGTTGGCCTGAGCGGTGGCGCTTAACAGGGAGGCCAGAATAACGGAGCGGGCAAATTTGGACATCTTGAAATTCCTGGTGCCTGGATGGGATGTACCCAAGTTGAAAAAAAGCGGGCCCCACTATACCAGATGTGCGTGTCGGTCATAGTCCGAGATGCGACCTGGACGGGATTTTATGGGATGGTCCCCGACCTCGCGTCGTATCCCGGCGCGAGGTCGGGGCGGGTATCAGGGCACGATGAAGGCCTGCTCCAACCCACCCTGGCGGATCTGCTCGAGCAGGGGGGCCTGCTTGTCGCTGGCCACGGGGCCGAGCAGGACGCGGAAGACGGCGCCATGTGCCACCACCTGGTACGGCACGCCATAGCGCTGGGTCATCACCTTGCCCATGGCCTCGGCCCGCGCCTGCGAGCCGCTGGCGAGCACCTGGATCATCTTGCCCTGGGTCGCACCGGCCTTGGGAGGGGAGACGGTGGTGGTTGCCGTGGCGGCAGGAGCAGGGGCGGCCTTGGCCGGTGTACTGGGGGCCGGCGTCTCGTTCGCGAAGGAATTGGCTGCTGGCGCCGCAGGCTCCATGGGCGTCATCGGGGTCATGGGCACCATCTCTACCATCTGATCCGGCTGATCGGTGATGAGTTCGAGGCGCACCCGGGCCTCACCCCCTTCCACCATCTCCAGCTGCGCGGCGGCGGCGTGGGAGAGATCGATGAGGCGATCGCTGCCGAAGGGACCGCGATCATTGACGCGTACTATGGTCTCCAGACCGTTGTCCAGATTGGTGACCCGCACGTAGCTTGGCAGGGGCAGGTTGCGGTGGGCGGCGCTGAACAGGGTGCTGTCCTGCACGTCGCCGTTGGCAGTCTTGTTGCCGTCCAGATCCCGGGAGAGCCAACTGGCAGTGCCTTCCTCGCTGTAGTGCTTGATGTCGCGCCACACCTCAAACTTCTGCTTGCCGATCCAGTAGTCCCGGTTGCCGCTCTCGCTCATGGGTTCGGGGCGGGGAATGGCGCCGGTCGCCTGGGGGATCTCGATGACCTGGGGCTTCTCCTGGGGGACGGGCTCCGGGGGCTGCGGCTGGGGTTCGGGTTGGCTGCTACAGGCGGCCAGCAACAAGGTCAGGCTGAGGGGAAGAAGTTTGTGGCTGTAATGCATAAGCGTCCTGGATTGCTTGACTGAGTTGATGCACCGCCATCGCATAGAGAGGGCTGCGATTGTAGCGGGTGATCACGTAAAAATTGTGGCGCGCGACCCAGTATTCCGGTCCTTCGGCCTGCTCCATCGCCAGCAGTTTTACCGGCGTCTCGGGTGACGGCGGTGTGGCGACTTCAATGCCCGCAGCGGCCAGCTCTGCCCAGCGGTGTCTTAGCTCGGGCTCGGGTGCAAGCAGGGTACCTACTGGCGCCAATCCGATCAAGGCAGGCTCCACCACCGGCTCGCCCCAGCGCCAGTGGTGCAGGGCGAAGTAGTTGGCCACGCTGCCGATGGCATCTGCCGGGTTGGCGAAGAGATCCCGCTTGCCGTCTCCGTCGAAGTCGACCGCGTAGTGGCGGTAGCTGGAGGGCATGAACTGGCCCATGCCCATGGCACCGGCATAGGAGCCCTTGAGGGTGGTGAGCGGCCACTTCTCTTCCCGGGCAAGCAGCACCAGCTGGGCAAACTCCTTGGCGAAGAAATCCGCCCGTTCGGGGTAGTGGAATCCCAGGGTGTAAAGGCTGTCGAGCACCGGATGGCGCCCCATCTGTCGACCGTAAAAGGTCTCGATGCCGATGATGGCGACGATGAGGGAGGCGGGGACCTGGTAGGTCTGCTCGGCCCGTGCCAGGGTGGCGGCATGGCGCTGCCAGAATCCCACTCCGTCCCGGATGCGCTCCGGGGTGACGAACAGCGGCCTGTAGCGGTGCCAGGGCTTGGCTTCCCAGGGGCGGCGGATGGTGTCCAGCACCTCCTGGCGCAGGCTGGCCTGGGCGGCGGCGGCCTGCAACTCTGCCAGCGGCACCT
>NZ_CAWMFQ010000138.1:0-1456 GCF_963866995.1 Aeromonas sp. ZOR0002
GAACACCACCAAGTCGTTGGATACCTCTTACACCCGTCTGGCTTCCGGCCTGCGCATCAACAGCGCCAAGGACGATGCGGCCGGTCTGCAGATTTCCAACCGTCTGACTTCCCAGATCAACGGTCTGGATCAGGGTAACCGCAACGCCAACGACGGCATCTCCCTGGCGCAGACCGCTGAAGGGGCCATGGACGAAGTGACCGGCATGCTGCAGCGTATGCGTACCCTGGCCCAGCAATCTGCCAATGGCTCCAACTCAGATAAGGATCGTGAGGCTCTGCAGAAGGAAGTGGATCAACTGGGATCCGAAATCAACCGTATTTCCAAAGATACTACTTTCGCTGGTACTAAGCTGCTAGACGGTAGTTATGGTGGTACTTTCCAGGTGGGGGCGGATGCGAACCAGACTATTGGCTTTAGCTTGAGCCAGGCTGGCGGATTTAGTATTTCAGGGATTGCCGCAGCAGCGACTGATGCAACAGTTGCCAGTGTGTTCGTAAGTGGCTCAACTGCCGGTGGAATAAGTATTAGTTCTCAGAGTAAGGCTCAAGCTGTGCTGGCTGCAGCAGATGCCATGTTGGGGGTTGTGGATGGCAAACGTGCTGAATTGGGTGCAGTGCAGAATCGGCTAGATTCGACCATTCGCAATCAGTCTAACATCTCTGAGAACGTGAGCGCTGCGCGTTCCCGTATCCGCGATGCGGACTTCGCGACCGAGACTGCCAACATGACCAAGCAGAACATCCTGCAGCAGGCGGCTTCCAGCATACTGGCTCAAGCCAACCAGCGTCCGCAGTCAGCTCTGTCACTGCTGGGCTAATAGGTCTGACAGGGGCGGTCGCTCAGGTCGCCCCCCGAGCAGAGCAATAGGGTAGTACCGTGACCTGGTTCCATCGAAATGGAATGGCGGTAGGGCAGCCAGAGGAAGCATCTGTGCTGGTACCCACCCTCTAGCCTGAATACTTGATTGGCCGACGCTTGTCGGCTTTTTTATTGGTGCCATAAGGGTGGCTACCCATACTCACCCCACAGCCGCGAAAAGCCACCACTCGGTGGAAGGCATATGAGCTGGTCCCTGCGTTGGCGTTACTCTCCCTTGCCTAGCCATCTCTTCCTCAGCGGAAGGGTTTTGCCTCTTTATTGACGAGAGCGGCAATAAATCTCCTAAAGCTTCCGATGAGGCTGCCGTTACAAGATATGAAGCAAATTGAGGGGTGTTCGGAAATCCAGCATTTGCGCAACTGCGGGTCCGATGTCCGTTCAAACAGCGGATCCGCCAGATGAGACAGACCGTTCAATCTGTCCATCTGAACGGTGGGATTCTGACTCGCTTGATGCAAGCAGGGCCCGCAGTTTCTTGTTCATCAGGAGAAATCTTTTATGGCCATGTTTATCAACACCAACACTTCATCACTGAACGCCCAGCGTAACTTGATGAACACCACCAAGTCGTTGG
>NZ_CAWMFQ010000139.1:0-605 GCF_963866995.1 Aeromonas sp. ZOR0002
CACAGTGATCCCGCCCGCCATCTGCTCTATGAATCCCTCACCCTGGGGCTGGCACTCTCCCTGCTGGTGCTGGGACGGCTGCACCACCCCCTGTGGGAGGGAGGCACCAGCGTGCTCAATGAGCTCGGCAGCTCCCGCCTGCCCCTCTGGCTCAATCCCCTGCTCTGCGCCGCCCTGCTGCTCGCGGTCATGGTTCGCCTCAGGCTGCCGCTGCGCTACGGGCTGCCGCTGGTGGTGATCAGCGCCATCATTCCCGGCATGGGGGCTGGCGCCCTGGTGCTGGTGCTCGGCTTTTACGCCGGCAGCCTGGCCCTGATGACCCTGGCAGGCCTCCTGCTGCTCGGCTTTGGCTCCCTCTATTACTACGATCTGGGGCTGACCCTGATGACCAAGTCCTGGCTGCTGCTCGCCTCGGGGGCCCTGCTGCTCGGTACCCGTCAGTGGCTCAAGCACCTTCACCACGGGAGCCCCTCATGAGACGCCTCGCCTTTTTGCTGACCGGCCTTGCCCTGCTCGCCGGCATCAACGCCGCCGTCTGGCGCTTCGAGCACGCCATGAGCCAGGGGGAGGTGGTGCTGATCGAGCTGGCACCGGTCGACCCCCGC
>NZ_CAWMFQ010000139.1:690-4628 GCF_963866995.1 Aeromonas sp. ZOR0002
GCCGTCGGCCCCCACACCCTGGTCGTTCGCCTGGATGAACATCAGGTGGTGCACTGGGTGGAAGGGGGCAAGCCCGAGGCCCCGGGCCCGGGGGAGCGTCTGCTCAAGGTGCGCCAGCGCGACGGCCAGTGGTTTATCGGGCCTGACGCCTTCTTCTTCGAAGAGGGCACGGGAGATCAGTATGAGTCGGCCCGCTACGGCGAGTTTCGTCTGCAGGAGGATGGCAGCACCCTGCTGGTGGGGCTGAGGGACGAGGCGTTCACCCCCCTGGGTCACACCCGCCCGGCCTGGTAAAAAGGGGGCGCCGACCCGGTTGTGAGTGGCAAGATGATGACGGCCCCCGGCGGATAACGTCTGCGCCGGGTGGCGAAACGCCGTGACTTGGCAACACTTGAAACTGGGCACTCGGCAGCAGGACGGTCAGGATGAACATAGACATTGCAGTCCCCCTTCGCAGACTGGTCGCCTGCGCCGCCCTCGCGGCCATGGTCTGGGGCACTCCCGCGACCCAGGCCAGCCCGGCGCTCGCCAGCCTGCACTACCTCACCGAAGAGTACAAACCCTACAACTTCACCGGGGAGGATGGCGCCCCGACCGGCTTTGCCATCGACCTGCTGCACCTGGTGTGGCAAAAGACCGGCACCCCTGTCCAGCCCGTCAGCATCCTCCCCTGGGCCAGGGGTTACTACCTGCTGACCCAGAAACCCAATGTGGTGCTCTTCTCCACCGCCCGCACCGAGGCGCGCAATCCCCTGTTCAAGTGGGCCTGCCCCATCGGCTATGCCGAGATAGTGCTGATGGGACTCGCCAGTCGCCCCCTGACCCTGACCCGCCTGGAAGATGCCCAGCGCTACACCATAGGCGCCGTGCGATCCGATGTGGGGGAGCAACTGCTGCTCAACGCCGGCTTCGACGAGCAGAAGATCATGACCGCCAACCGCCTCTCCCAGGCCTTGCGCATGCTCACCTCGGGCCGGGTCGAGCTGATCTCCAGCAACAAATCCACCCTGCTGGATCTCATCAAGACCCAGCAGCTGGATCCCGCCCAGTTCGAGGTGCGCTGGATGTTGAGCTCTGAGCAGTACTGCTTCGCCTTCAGCCACCCGGTTGACGATGCCCTGGTCAGGGAGTTCCAGCTCGGCCTGACCCAGGTGCTGGCCAGCAGCGACTTCCAGCAGCTCCAGCACAAATACTTCCCCTCCCCCTGACCCCTTCCCCCGCCGGGGCCGCCAAGGCCCCGGCCCGCCTTTGAGCCAGCGCACGAAACCCGTTTAATGTTCACCACTTGCAACGACAAGGGGTGACGCAGACCGCCTCGGGTCCGTAATATAGGGCGCAGGAGCCTGTTGGCCCCTTTTTCACGGCAAGGGGCAGGGCGCACGGTGGCAGCGACAGTCAGGGGCGGCAGCGTGCCCGCTGGTCGCCTTCATCGGGCAGCGCCGCGCTCACGCCCTTCCCCGCCATCTCTGCGATCTCTTGGGAATACACATGCACAACACAGCGAAATGGTTGATGAGTCTCTCGGTCTGCGCCCTTCTGATGGCCTGCGGCGGTGACAAGACCACCGGCAAGGCCTGTCTCGGGTCAAACAACGACACCCTGGTGGAGGGGATGCAGGACAAGTGCAAGGCGGGGGACATTGTCGCCACCAAGCACCCGGCCTATTTCTGCGATTTCAACTACGCGGTCACCTTCAACAGCTACAACTCCGCGATTTGCGTTTACTCCGGCGGTCTGAAACCGGAGAGAACCACAGAAAAGTCATGACTGGCGACCCATTTGCCCCGTCTGACACGAAGAGGGCGGCAGGATATGTGGTCAATGCCCGGGCGGCGGTACCGCCCAGGCCATCCGGGGGCGGCTTCGCCCCTATTTCACCCGCATCAGACGGTGATGCTGCCCGGCGCACTCGAGCTGGAGCACCTGGGATCGGGCCATGGCCTCCACCCTGGCCAGCATCTCGGCGCTGTAGCCCTTGCGACGCATCCATTGCAAGGGCTCCTCGAAGCCCCCTTCGTTGACCACGAAGGTATCTGTGTAGGACTCCTTGACGATGCTGACCACCCAGATGCGCTGCTGAAACTCGCAGAGTCCGGCCACCAGGGTGGCCGCCCGCCCGGCAAGGGCGCGCACACGACGGACAAGAAGATGAACCATGGTATGGGCTCCGAACTGATAAAAGGGAAAACAGACTGGCACCCGGGTGGACGCGCCACCCTGTGCCCTCTCAACCCGCCCCGCTGCTATCGCGGGGCAGACACCTGACTGGAAGGGGGCGGGTTCCCGCCCTCCCCTGCGGCCCGGCGCTGGCGCTTGACCGCATACATGCTCGCATCAGCCCGGTTCAGCGCCTCCTCGACGCTGACCTCGGCCGGCATCACGGCCACCGCCCCCACGCTGGCACCGGGATAATGGATCACCTTGTCCCCCACCGGCAGTGACAGCACGCTGTGCTCGAACAGGCGCTGGCGAAACGCCGCCACCGCCCCGTCCAGCGTGTCGGCGTCCGGGAAAGGCCCCATGCCCACGGCCACGAACTCGTCCCCCCCAAAGCGGGCCAGCAGATCGCCGCCGCGCAGGGTCTCGCTCAGTTGCCGCGCCATGGCGGTGAGCAGCCTGTCCCCCGCCTCGTGGCCATGCTCGTCGTTAATGGCCTTGAAGCCATCGAGATCCACAAAGGCGATGAGCACCGGATGCCCCGCCCGCTCCGACAGGGAGAACAAGCGGGTGAGTTCGAGCATCAGGGCGCGGCGATTGGGGAGCCCGGTGAGGGGATCGGAGAGGGCCAGGCGCGAGAGCTCGTCGTTGGCCTGCTGCAATTGCCGCAACAGTTGCTCCCGCTCCACCTGTTCGGCAATCAGGTGCGCGAAGAAGGCGATGAGCTGCTGCGCCCCCGCCACCGCGGGCTTTTGTTCGGTACTGGCGCCGCACAGGGTGCCATAGAGGGAGCCGGTCGAGGTGCGCACCGGGCTGCTCAGATAGGAGCGAATGCCGAGCTCGCTGGCCGCCTGGGAGTCCCCCCACAGAGCGGCGACGTCGTCGGTGTAGCCAATCTCATCGTCGATGGCACGGCGACACAGGGTATCGCTCCACTCCACCGTCATCCCCTCGGGGATCTGCAGCCCGGCCGCATTGCGGGCAAACAGAACATGCTGGCTGCTTTGCCCGAGGTCAATCTCGGTGAGATAGGTCGACTCCAGCCCGGTCACCGACTCCAGCATCTCCAGCAAAGGGCGGGTCAGGCTCTCCAGATCCCGCGCCTTGATCACCTGCTCCGAGAGCGCCAGCAATAACTTGTCCATGCCTACCTCCACAACTGCGTGCATGTAATGGGCGACCACCTTAGCCAACTCGGGGCGGGCCCGACAAGCGGGAGACCGCGATTGACCGGGGGAAAGATCGATTTGTTCACATTTTGGCATAACCGGCCCCCAAGCGGCGTCGCCATGCGAAACACAGGGACACAACCCTGCCCTCGCCCCTGGGTGCCGGCTCGATTCCCGCCGCGTATTCGCCCACGGTCACCATCCCCTCGCCCCTTGAGGGGAGAGGGTCAAGGTGAGGGGCACTCGCCGTCATTGGGCATGGCTACGTCGGTAGGGTCGGTAGGGTCGGTAGGGTCGATTAGCGAAGCATCATCGTCCGCGGTAACCGTCCCCTCTCCCTTATGCGGGAAAGGGGTAAGGTGCCAATAAGCCTGTTGGGTGCAATAAGCGTGTAGGGTCGATTAGCGCAGCGTAATCGTCCGCGCTAACCATTCCCTCTCCCCTTGGGGGAGAGGGCTAGGGTGAGGGGTCGGTAACGTCATTGCCTGGCGAATGCCGCACCACGCCTCAATGACATGGCTTCGCCGCGCAGGACACGAGGACTGAGTCCTCGACGGGGTTTCGGCTTTGTCCCCTCTCCCCTTGCGGGAGAGGGTCAGGGTGAGGGGGTCG
>NZ_CAWMFQ010000140.1:0-3266 GCF_963866995.1 Aeromonas sp. ZOR0002
GGCATGGGCCTTCATCCGCCGATGGAAGCTGGCGGCATGGTGGCTGGACCAGCGGCCGACGAAGCTGAGCACGATGACCCCGATGAGTGCGAACAACGAGAACCAGGCCGCACTGCCCTGTCCCTTCGGCACGATGATGAGCGCCGCGAGCAGGGGGCCGATGGCCGATCCCAGATTGCCGCCGATCTGGAACAGAGACTGGGCCAGACCGGGCTGGTTGCCGGCCGCCATGCGGGCGACCCGGGAGGATTCAGGGTGGAAGACGGAGGAGCCCATGCCGATCAGCATGGCCGACAACAGCACGGCGCCAAAGCTGCCTGCCTGCGACAAGTAGAGCAGCCCCACCAGCGTGAAGCCCATGCCCAGAGGCAGGGAGTAGGGCATGGGTCTGCGGTCGGTATAGAGGCCGATCAGGGGTTGCAGCAGCGAGGCCGTGAACTGGTAGGTGAGGGTGATGAGACCTATCTGGGTGAACGACAGATCGAGCCCCAGCTTCAGGAGGGGATAGATGGCCAGCAGTACCGACTGCATCATGTCGTTCAACAGGTGCGAGAAGCTGATGGCGGCGATCACCGGATAAGCGGTGGTAGTCGGGTTGTCCACCGCGGGCGGGGCGGTGATCGGGGTGTCGGTACTCAAGGTCTTGTCCATGGCTGGGGGATCACTCCCTCTACCATGCCCTATCCCGGCGTATCTGGACATAACCAAAGTGGGCGAACTCTCGGATTGCGTTCGCGTGGCGCGCAGGCCGTTCATGCTGACGGCGTGTGGATGGCTGGTCAGATCTTGTGCTTGGCGCGGGGCGGATTAGTATAGAAGGCCTGCCGCCGTTATCCGGCTCATCACCCGCCATGGAGGGAACATGTTCGAAAGCCTGGGTGTCATCAACGTCTGGACCTATCTGGTCGGTCTCTTCTTCATCATCATCGCCCCGGGCCCGAACTCCCTCTACGTGCTGCGAACCGGTGCCGTGCGCGGCATAGGCCCGGGTTATCGCGCCGCCCTCGGCGTCTTCGTCGGCGATGCCATCCTCATTTTCTGCGCCTATCTGGGGATCGCGTCCCTCATTCGCACTACCCCATTGCTGTTTACCCTGGTGCGCTATCTGGGCGCCATCTACCTGCTTTATCTGGGGGTGAAGATCCTGCACGCGAACTTCATCGCCAAAAAGGCGGGACCGGCGTCCGAGATGGATCCCGGTGAGCGCTATTTTACCAAGGCCCTCACCCTGAGCCTCACCAATCCCAAGGCGATCCTGTTCTACGTCTCTTTCTTCGTGCAGTTCATCGACTTCAGCTATGCCCACACCTGGATCTCCTACCTGGTGCTGGCTGGCATGCTGGAAGCGATGAGCTTCGTCTACCTGACCCTGCTGATCTTCGGCGGTACCCTGATGGCCCGCTTCTTCCGTCAGCGCCAGACGGCGGCCCGTCTCGGCAACGGTCTTATCGGTCTCTTCTTCATGGGGTTTGCGGCCAGGCTGGCGACGCTCTCCTCCTGACCCTGGGGATTGCTGACCGTCCGGTGTCGGGCACCTAGTCTGGCCAGCAATCCTTGCCCACCGGGATGAAGCGGGACTGGTAGACGATGAGCTTCTGGTTTCCCGGTTGATTGATCCCGGGATTGTGGTAGGTCTCCCCGGGCAGCAGGTACTTGCTGTCCGCCTCGCTGTCCGCCTGCTGGCAGCCCCGTTTCACCATGAACTCGAAATAGGTGTTGCCGGTATTGGTGATGGTGCTCTGTGCCGGGTCCAACTGGTATGCAAAACGTGACTGACGCGGGCGCACTACCAGGATGGACTGCAGGGCCAGCTTCACCTCGACGGTTCCCCGGTGCTGCGTCTGGCTGCCTTCATCCACCTGGGCTGCCGGTGACTCGGTGAAGGTGATGCGGTAGTAACGCTCATGGTCATCGGCGGGCCCCTTGTAGTAGAACTTGACGTTCTGGGCATGTCTGGCGTGCAGGGTGAAGCGCCTGGGGGCAAACAGCAGCTCACCGGGGACGGTGGGCAGTGTTCTGCCTCTGGCCGTGGGGTCGCTGATTTTTTCCATCTGTATGTCGTACAGCTTGGGTGAAGCACTGTTGTTGGTCAGGGTTCTGGTAATGAACTCCTGCTCTGGCGCCATGGCAAGAGTCATGGCGCCGATGTCGAGGGCGGCGGCCTGTGAGGTCAGCAAGCCGCCCAGCAAGGGCCAAAGTAGACGATGCATGTTGTACTCCATGGTCAGCGCCAGGTCCCCTTGATGGTGATGGTGCCGCTTTGTTCCACCTCGCCTTCCCACATCTCGTCGCCCATGGTGCGCTGCACCATGGGATCGGTCAGGTCGAATTCCAGCGCCAGCTTGTAAAACCGGGTGATGCCCTGACCGTTGACGGGATCATTCCACTCCTGCGGTGGTTGATTGTCCTGTATTCCGAGGGCGCGAATATCCACCGGTGTGCGATCGCAGCGAATGGCGTGCCGTGAACCCGCTCCATGAGCCACCGAATCGAATACCAGCCTGGTAGGGATGGGGACGGCCTGTTCAGGTGCGAAGGAGCCTGCCGGATAGAAAGTGCAATATCCCCGATAGGGCGAACCTCTGTCCTGTGAAATAGAAATTTCCAGCATATCGGCACTGATGGGGCCGCTATCAGAGATATTGTATGAGAAGCTCAGAATGTCTTTCCAACCTGCCCCTCCCTGTAAGGATTGCTGACGCCCTCCGAAGACAAGATGGATACGCTGAAGTCCCGTGGTTTTATATGTATTTCGGTTGTGCCGCTGAATTCATAGTATCCACTCTCGGGAGCATATCCATTCTTCATATTGAAGTTGATCAGACTGCGAGTCAGTTGATCTTGCAGCCCCAGCCTCACAACCTGTTTGAAGAAATTGCTGGACAAGAAAAGATAAACAGATGGCTGTCCTCTTAAATAGCTGATGTTGTAGCGAGAGCCTTTGCTTGGGAAGGTGCGAACAAGTCCCTGATATGAGATCATGTTTGTCATCTGGAGCCATGAAAAAGGGTTCATCATGAGTCATCAGCTCACCTTCGCCGACAGTGAATTCAGCAGTAAGCGCCGTCAGACCAGAAAAGAGATTTTCTTGTCCCGCATGGAGCAGATTCTGCCATGGCAAAACATGGTGGAAGTCATCGAGCCGTTTTATCCCAAGGCTGGTAATGGCCGGCGACCTTATCCGCTGGAAACCATGCTACGCATTCACTGCATGCAGCATTGGTACAACCTGAGCGATGGCGCGATGGAAGATGCTCTGTACGAAA
>NZ_CAWMFQ010000141.1:0-5057 GCF_963866995.1 Aeromonas sp. ZOR0002
CACAGTCAAGACGCTCGCGAAATTGGCGAACTACGCCGCCAAGAAATGGCCGGCCACCGGCGGGGTGGTGGATCTGCGGGATGAAGCGCGGCGCGCCCGGCTTATGGCGATCACCCCGGTGGACGAGATATGGGGCATTGGCAGGCGGCTCACCGCCAAGCTGGAGGCCCAGGGCATCAAGACGGTGGCCGACCTGGTTGCCGCTGACCCGAAGAGCCTCCGCCGCCGGTATGGCGTAGTCGTAGAGCGCACTGTGCAGGAGTTGCGGGGGATCCCCTGCGCCGAGCTGGAACAGGAGGCGCAGGCCAAGCAGCAGATCATCTGCAGCCGGAGCTTCGGAGAGCGCATCACCCAGATCGGCCCCATGCACCAGGCGCTGGCCGGCTACATGGAGCGGGCCGCCGAGAAGCTCCGGGCAGAAGGGATGTGCTGCCGCCATGTGACGCTGTTCATTCGTACCAGCCCGTTCAGCGACCGGGAGCCCTATTACGGCAACCAGGTGAGCACCAAGCTGGCGATGCCCACCAATGACACCCGGGCACTGCTGGCCCTGATCCCCCAACTACTCTCCCGCATCTGGCGCGACGAACAGCGGTACCAGAAGGGCGGCGTCATGCTGGCCGGCTTCACCCCGGTCGGCATGCAGCAGGGCGACCTGTTCGCAGCGGAGCAGCAATCACCCCGCAGCGAGGCGCTGATGCAGGTGATTGACAGGATTAATCAGGGGCGAATGGGGAAGGTCTTCTTCGCGGCCCGAGGCCGGGATACCCGGGAGTGGATGATGAAACGGGAGCAGCTCAGCCCCCGCTATACAACAAGTTTCTGCGAACTTCTCGCAGTTAAAACATAACTCATGGCCGGATAGTGAAAGCGCTTAATGCTACTTGCATAAATCCATCTTCTGGGCATAAGATCCCATCACGCACAATGTGCCGCACAATGTGCGCGGCAGGGGCAATTTTACAGAGGCATGGGAAAATGAACCAAAATGAAGAATTAATGAGGCAGCAACGACTTTCTTCACTGATCCACTGCTACTTCGGCAATGACAATGATTTCGTTGTTGATGCAATTACTGAAATGACTGGCCAAAAAGTAACTGTTCGAAGCATACAAGCATGGCTAATTTCACCAAGCAAGGTGAGCTATCGCCGAGTACCGGATTGGGCTTTAAATGGACTTGAAGAGTACGTTCAGCAACCAGGAAAAGCCGAAGAGCTGAAGGAGTACACAGAACGGTTGCGCGCTCGAAGATTACAGAAATATGACCCAGTTACCGAAATGAGAATGAACAAAGCCGTTGATTGTGCAACTCGTGAAATTGAGTTAACTGCACATGAACAGCAGAAATGGATTGATTCATTTGGCAAATCACACGGGATCATGCTATATGAGCGATTCAACAAACTGGAAAAAGACTTTTCGTCTCTATCAGTAGCATTCGGCTCGGTTCTACGAGCCATTGATCAAAGCGATGATATGAGTCAGCTGAAGGCGCTAATAGATGAATCGATCAGATCGGCTGCCCTCTCAAATTCATTCGTCAGAGAGGCACGAGAAGATATCGAGCGAGGCGTCAAAGAATTCAGCAATACCGAGGGTCTGCCAACCTGAGCCTTAAATCCCAAGGGTTGATAACGTTAGTTTAGGATTATAGAGAAGGGGGCAATAAAGCCCCCTTTAGTCACGCTGCCCGCATCTCCCGCACCTGCCGGTCCATGACCTTGGCCAGATCTGACGCCTGATGGATCACCTCATCAACGGCACGCTCTACGGCCTGCCGCATCTCCTGCCCGAACCGGCGCGCGACCATATCGGCATGGGGTACCACTCGCCCGGTGCCGTGGCACTTCGGGCAGTCATCACCCTTACGGGGGCGGATCCCGGTTCCCTTGCAATGAGGACAACGACCAGACCGCAGCATCTCGGCGACACAGTGGTCGCGTGCCAACTGCAGGATCTCGTTCCGCTCGGCCAGAAGGCGTTGGTACTCGTGGCCATTGCCGGACCGGTGGGCGCGCTTGGCCTTCTCCATCACCACGGCGGCCCGGCGGCGCTCCTTGTCATAGTGAGGGTGAGACAGCACCAAGTGCTCCAACTGCTCAGGCAGCGGGCGGCGCAGCAGGATTGCCATGGCCATACCACCGGCCTCTTCGCTGCCCAGCGTGGTGCTGAAGTGCGTCAGCAGCGAAGCCAGTGCCTGCTCGTCCCCCAGGTAGTCGGCCATGAGGAACTGGAGCCCTTGCGGGTTGCTCTTTGCGGCCACCTGCAGGGCTCCCAGAAACTCCTCTCTCCCCAGCGTGCTGGAGCGACCAGACGAGGGTTCATGTAGTGCACCTTTCGGCGAGAAAAGGCGCAGAGCCATTTCGATAGCGTGGGTCATGGTTTGGTCCTCTGGTCTGGGTCCTGATTGAAAGCGGCGAGCAGCCAGGCGCGCAACTGGCCGGATTTGATGTGTTCCGGGGTAACTTCCAACACGGTCCACCCGAGCAAGGTGGCCTCGTTCATCTTGGCCCGGTCCTCTACGAACCCCCTCCCCCGGGTGTGCCGGCCGCCGGAGTGGATCCCGCCATGGATTTCGAGGGCGAGCTTCTGCTCCTCCCAGGCGTAGTCGAAGCGCCATTTGCGCTTGGGGTGGAACAACAGCTCGGTGGCCGGGTCAGGGAAACCAACAAGCTGGGCCAGCACCTTGTCGTGCAGGGTGGTGACCTGCTGCGCCTTGCGCACCTGGTTGGCTGCCCCCCTGACCTTCGGGCGGCTACCCAGCAACCGGGCCGCATCGAGGGCAGTAAGGTGGATCATGCCGCCCTCCCGATGGTGTTCTTGCGCAGTTCAGCGACTTCCTGGGCCACCTGCTCCAGCAGGGTCTCCTCGCTGCCGTGCTCTTGTTGCCAGGAACGCGGGGCGGCGTGGAATCCTGTGGGGTAGCAGGCGCGATGATGTCGCGGGCAAAGAGGCAGCACCTGGGTGTGAGCAGAGCGCTGCGCCATCCCGGCGCCAGAGCGCACATGGTGAATTTCGGCGAGGCTCGCCCCCAGGCCAGCATTCCGGCAAGCAATACAGCCAAGCGAGCTCACATCGTCCAACCACTGCTTATCAGCCTTGGTCTTGCTCATGCAGCCCTCCCGTAAGCCGCCACCCAGTCAAAGCCGCGGCGGGATTCATCCCCGAACTTCACGCCCTGCTCAGCACCAAAAGCCTGAGCCAGCTCGATGAGGTCTCGCATCTCGCGCACGGTCATCTTGGAGGTGGACTTGCCCAGCACTACGAAGCCATTGCCGTTGATATTCGGCACAACATCCTGCTGGTACAGGGCGGCGCTGAGAACATGCTTCCAGTCCTCCTTGGCGAGCTTGCGGCCGTGCCAGTTCACCTGTTCAGCGATGTCGGTCATGACGGCCCAGAACAGAGCGTTCTGAGCCAGGCTGCGGGTCAGCTCCTTGATCTCGATGACCAGCGGCTTGTCCTGGTCAACCGGCAGGCTGGCGACCAGTTGGCTGGCCCGGGAGCGGATGTCGGGGCTTCGCAGGAAATACTTGGGGTAGCTCATGCCGCCCCCTTAATGAGATGGATTACACCGGCAAAGAGACGTTCATCTATGGCGTCCATTTCATCTTTGCGGTTTTCCGCCAGTTGCATCTTGTAAGACTTCCATGCTCCATGGGCGTGACTTTCTGAATCGAATCTACCAAGGTTAACTGGGCGACCAGATCCGTCAGAGCATCGAGCAACAAACTTCAACCGTTCTTTTGAAAAGCTGACGCCTCTCATATATGGGCCACGACTGCTACTGCAGTCATTGCAAAAGTTATTCAACCAAATCGGGATGAATACACAGGTTGAAGGCCCGTATATTTTTCCACCAGGGACTAAGAGATCCTTGTCTAGCTCACAATTGTCACTGTGATGGCGTATGAACCAGTCTCGAAATGACATGAAGCTATGCCATTCATCGGACACAATTACGCCAGCATAGGTTGGCTTTCGAGCGTGAAGCTTGTGACCATAAGCCCGATCCATCATGTTTGCCCATGTTCTGTAGGCGATGCAAAACTCTCTTCCTCCATCAACGAGAGGTTTTGTTACATAGTCTGCGTCATTAACCCCAACGCCATGCACGCGCTTACGGTAGGCAATGGAACGCTTGTTCGCAGGATAATTTTCTCGGATATGATTGGAGTGGATCACGGCTTTTGATGGGATCATGCTGCCACCGCCTTAGCCGCAATGGCTTCCGCAGTGGGGAACGGCGAGAGGCTGTAATGCCACACCTGCTTGCCGTCGATAGTCTGGTTGCTGGAGTGCTTCACCCAGCCATGGCAGCACACTTCGCGCAGGCGGGCGCTGATGGCGGCTTGGGTATCGGCTTGGCCGTAGCGGCTCCAGCACTCGCGCTCGATGTCGCGCAGGGTGCGGGCCTTGCCGTCGCTCATGATGGAAATCACGCGGCCCAACTGGGTAGCAACGGATAGATCTCGAGTATTCGATTTTGCGGTCATGGTCGGGTCCTTTTGGTCAACGGCCGGGTGGTCTAGGTCCGGCCTGAAACATGTTACGGCGCGATATACCGATTGTCACGGGTTGGCAAGCGCCTCCTTTCCAGAGTTATCCACAGCTCCATTTGCAACACCGCCTCTCAACACCAGCACTGGCGCGCCTCTCAGCCGTTCGGCCTCCTCCGCCACTTGCTCAGGCGTCGTGTCGAGCACCAGCCAATGCCCTGCCCCGCGCTGACAATCGGTATGCCCCAGCACGGCGATTTCGTCTGCCACCTCGAGCAGCACCCGCTCCCCGCACCAACCCCGAACGGGCGGATAGATCACCACCCGGCAGAATTTCGCGGCCTTGACCGCGGCGATCACGTCTTGGTTGAACATCCCTAAATCCTCCCTGTGATGGTGTAACCGCGCTGGCGGCGTTCGGTGAGTATCCTGTCCAGCTCAACCTGCACCGCCTCACTCGTCACGTCGCCGTCACGCTGCAGCACGATCACGGTCGCCTCCATCTCGCACGCCCTGATGGAGATCGCCAGCCTTGGCTCCCGGGCTGGCGCAGCC
>NZ_CAWMFQ010000142.1:0-21541 GCF_963866995.1 Aeromonas sp. ZOR0002
CACAGTTGAGGAAGATGAAGAGGGTCTGCAGTTCGTGGTAGCCATCGGGGCGGCGGCCGTTGACGTGCAGGAAGAGGTTGAGCTTGGCCGGGGCGGGCCAGCGGATCGGCGTCTGGTCGTGCATCATGGTGTCAGGGTCCACTCGTTGATCTGCAGCTTGAGACGGCTCTCCTGCCCGGTCATGGTGAGCAGGTGGGGCAGGCGATAGCCGTCCTGATCCCGATAGTCCCCGTAGACGATCTGCCACTGGCCGTCGCGCACGCTGGCGAGGCTGGCATCGGGGTTGAGCTCGAATTCGGCCTGCCCCGGCAATCCCTTGATCCACTCAGGCAGCCCGGCCACCGGAATGTGCCAGCCGGTGAGCTGATAGACCAGGAGCTCGGCATCCTGGCTCTGGTGCTGTTTTCCGTCGTTGTCGAGCAGAGTCACCTCGCCGCCGGTGCGGGAGAGCTCCAGAATATGGGTGCCGATGAGGCTGGTGAGGTTGAGGCGATAGTCGTCGCCGTTCTGCTGCCAGTTGAGGCGGGCGCTGCCCTTCTGGCGGGCGGTGATGATGGCCATCTTGCCCGACAACTGCCAGTGTGTGAGGCGTTCGAGGCGGGCGCGCTCCTGCTGCCAGTTGACCTGATCCCGCTGGGGTTGGGTGGTGGTACAGCCCGCCAGCACCAGCAGGCAGGCGAGGGAGAAGATACGCAACAACAAGGTGGAGCTCCGCAGATGAGGTTTGCGACAGTATAAGGGGCGGCCGTATTGCTTTTAAAGACTTACCCTTTCTCGTACAATTGTCGGCCTCTACACCCTGTGCATGAAACGATCATCACCCACCCATGAGTCTGCTTGCCCTCGGAATCAACCACAACACCGCCAGTGTCGCCTTGCGGGAGCGGGTCGCCTTTGGCCCGGACCGCATCGATCGCGCCCTGCGTGAGCTGGTGGAGCAGCCTGGCGTCAGCGAGGCGGTGATCGTCTCCACCTGCAACCGCACCGAGCTCTATTGCAGCCTGGAGCAGGGGCAGGGGGAGCAGGTGCTGAACTGGTTGCAGCGGTTCCACGCGCTGGAGGCGAGCGAGGTGCTCTCCGCCATCTACCGGCACCAGGACGAGGAAGCGGTGCGGCACCTGATGCGGGTGGCCTGCGGCCTCGACTCCCTGGTGCTGGGGGAGCCGCAGATCCTGGGGCAGATCAAGCAATCCTACGCCCACGCTCAGCAGGCGGATGCGGTGAAAGGATCCCTGGAGCGCCTGTTCCAGAAATCCTTCTCGGTGGCCAAACGGGTGCGCACCGACACCGAGATCGGCGCCAGCGCGGTGTCGGTGGCCTTCGCCGCCGTGAGCCTGGCCCGCCGTATCTTCTCCGATCTCTCCCAGACCAAGGTGCTGCTGGTGGGCGCCGGCGAAACCATCGAACTGGTGGCCCGCCACCTGCGCGAGCAGAGCGTGACCCGGATGATGGTGGCGAACCGCACCCTGCAACGGGCCCAGTTGCTGGCAGAGGAGTTCGGTGCCCAGGTAATGACGCTCGAAGAGATCCCGGACTACTTGCACGAGGCGGACATCGTCATCAGCTCCACGGCAAGCCCCCTGCCCATCATCGGCAAGGGCATGGTGGAGCGGGCGCTCAAGGCGCGTCGCTTCAAGCCCATGTTCCTGGTGGATATCGCCGTGCCCCGCGACATTGAAGCCGAGGTGGACGAGCTCTCCGATGCCTATCTCTACACGGTGGACGATCTGCAGGGCATCATCGAGCAGAACCTGGAGACCCGCAAGCGGGCGGCCGCCGAGGCGGAACTCATCGTGCAGGAAGAGCGCGACGAGTTCATGGGCTGGTATCGCAGCCAGCACTCGGTGGATCTCATTCGCGATTATCGCCATCAGTCACAGCAGGTCGCCGACGAAGAGTTGCAGCGGGCCTTGCTGGCCCTGCAACAGGGTGAAAATGCCGAGCAGGCGCTCAAGGCCATGGCCCATCGCCTCACCAACAAGCTGATCCACGCACCGACCCAGGCCCTGCGCCAGGCCGCCGCCCAGGGGGACAGCCACAAGCTGGCCCAACTGCGTCAGGTGCTGGGATTGTCACAAGAATCATAGTGTTGGGACGGCCCTTTGCCGTCCCGTCCTCCATCGAGAATCCAAGAGTCATGAACCCCTCATTGATCAGAAAGCTGGAAGGCCTCATCGAGCGCCATGAAGAAGTACAGGCCCTGCTCGGGGAGCCCGGGGTCGCCTCGGATCAGGACAGATACCGCGCCCTGACCCGGGAATACGCCCAGCTGGAAGATATCGTTCACGCCTTCCAGCGTTTCCGCCAGGCCGAAGAGAACCTCGACACCACCCGGCTGATGCTGGAGGAAGAGGATGCCGAGCTGCGGGAGATGGCGCAGGAGGAACTGCCGCTCGCCAAGGCGACCTTCGAGGAGCAGGAGCAGGCGCTTCAGGTGATGCTGTTGCCGCGCGACCCCAAGGATGACAACAACTGCTATCTGGAAATCCGCGCCGGTGCCGGTGGCGACGAGGCGGCCATTTTCGCGGGGGATCTGTTCCGCATGTACTCCCGCTACGCCGAGCGTCAGGGGTGGCGTGTCTCCATCGTCAGCTGCAATGACGGCGAACACGGTGGCTACAAGGAGGTGATCGCCAAGGTGGACGGCGAGCACGTCTACGGCCGCCTCAAGTTCGAGTCCGGCGGCCACCGGGTGCAGCGAGTCCCCGAGACCGAATCCCAGGGTCGGGTGCACACCTCCGCCTGTACCGTGGCCGTGCTGCCCGAAGTGCCGGAAGCCGAGCAGGTGGAGATCAACCCCTCCGAGCTGAAGATCGACACCTTCCGCGCTTCCGGTGCCGGCGGCCAGCACGTCAACAAGACCGACTCCGCCATCCGCATCACCCACCTGCCCACCGGGCTGGTGGTGGAGTGCCAGGACGAGCGCTCCCAGCACAAGAACCGCGCCAAGGCGATGTCGGTGCTCTCCGCTCGCCTGCAGGCGGCTGAGGACGAACGCCACCGCGCCGCCGAGCAGAGTACCCGCCGCAACCTGGTGGGCTCCGGGGATCGCTCCGAGCGCATCCGCACTTACAACTATCCCCAGGGGCGTCTCTCCGAGCACCGGATCAACCTCACCCTGTATCGTCTGGGCGAAATCCTGGAAGGGGATCTGGACTGCGTGATCACCCCCCTGGTGCAGGAGTATCAGGCGGATCAGCTCGCCTCCTTGGCCGAGAGCAACTGATGCAGATCCAGCAGGCCCGCGCCCATATCATGGCGACCCTGGCCTCCGGGGAATCCCCCCATGCCGACGCCGATGCCCTGCTCTGTCATCTGCTGGATTGTCGGCGCAGCTATCTGATGACCTGGCCGGAGCACGAGCTCGATGCCGCCCAGCAGGCGACCCTGGCGGGCTGGCTTGCCCGTCGCCTCAATGGTGAGCCCATTGCCCACCTCATCGGCGAGCGGGAGTTCTGGTCGCTGCCGCTGAAAGTGAGCCCGGCCACCCTGATCCCGCGCCCCGATACCGAGGTGCTGGTGGAACAGGCGCTGGCCCGCCTGCCGGTCGGCCCCTGCGCCCTGCTGGATCTGGGCACGGGCACCGGTGCCATCGCCCTTGCGCTCAAGTCTGAGCGACCGGATGCCGATGTATGGGCGGTGGACAGGATGCCGGCCGCGGCCGCGTTGGCCCGCACCAACAGCGCCGCCCTGGGGTTGCCCATCGAGGTGCGCGACGGCAGCTGGTTTGCGCCGCTCTCGGATGCACCGCGCTTTGCGATGATCGTCTCCAACCCGCCTTACATCGACGGGACGGATCCCCATCTTCACGAGGGGGACGTGCGCTTCGAGCCGCGCTCCGCCCTGGTGGCGGAGGAGCAGGGGCTGGCGGATATCCGCCTCATCGTCACCCAGGCGCCCGCCCATCTGGTGCCAGGTGGTTGGCTGTTGCTGGAACACGGCTGGGATCAGGGGGAGGCGGTGCGTCAACTCCTGCTGCAACAAGGCTACGTCCAGGTGGAAACCGTGCGCGATTACGGCGATAACGAGCGGGTGACCCTGGGGCGCCTGGCTCAGTGATATGACGGGCGGGCCCGGTCTGCCCCTGTTCAAGGAAATCTTATGTATGTTGTTCTCAAGCATCTGCACCTCACCCTGATTGCCGGTGCCGTGCTGATGTTTATCCTGCGCTTTTACTGGTTGCAGACCGGCTCCGCGCTGGCAGGGGGCGCCCGCACCCTCAAGATCAGCGGCTGGCTCAACGGCCTGGTGGTGCTCTCCGGTGCGCTGCTCTGCATGGTGCTGGGTCTCAACCCCCTCAACAACGCCATCCCCTGGCTGGCCGAGAAGCTGACGTCCATCCTGGTGGTGGCGTTTCTGGCCATGATGGCGCTGCGTCTGGCCCGCAGCAACGGCATCCGCTGGTTTGCCTTCCTGGGCGCACTGGGGTGGATCTTCTTTATCGCCAAGCTTGCGGTGCAAAAGCAGGCCAGCCTGTTCGGCTAGGAAGGATGACGATGATACGTGTGGATGAGTGGACCGACTTCGAGGCTCACGATCTGGCCGAGCTGGCGCTGTCGGTGAGCGACGAAATCCGGGGCCATGGCGGCACGGGAGAGGCCGAGCTTGCCCGCCTCGATGCCTGGCTGGACGAAACGATTGCCGAGGGAGACTGCGACGAGGTGCGCCGTCAGCTGTTGCAGGGTTTCTACCAGACCCTGGGCTTTCGTGGCGACTGGCAGGATTACTTCTCGTCCGCCAACTGCGATCTGGACCAGGTGCTGGCAAGGCGCAAGGGGATCCCGGTCAGTCTCGGCATCCTCCTCATCCAGCTGGGTCGCAAGATAGGGCTGGATGTGGAGGGGATCTGCTTCCCCGGCCATTTCCTCCTGAGTTTTGCCGGTCTGGACGGGGAGGTCTATGTGGACCCCTTCAACGGTGATGAACTGAGCCGGCACCGCATCGAACTGCTGCTGCGCGGTGCCCTCGGCAACCTGGCGAGTCTGAGCGATGATCATCTGCAGCCATCGGGGCAGTGGGAGATCATCGAGCGCTTGCTCAATGTCAGCAAGGGCGCCCTGCTGCGCGAGGAGCGCATGACGGAGGCGCTGCGCTGCAGCGAGCTGCTGCTGCGCATGAAGCCCGGCGATCCGCTGGAGACGCGGGATCGGGGCTTCATCTATGAGCAACTCGATTGCCCGCGCTTTGCCGCCGACGATTTCGAATACTTTATTGAACAATGCCCTGATGATCCCGTGGCCGATGTGCTGAAAACCCAGCTGGCCACCCTGGACCTCAGTCCCAAGCCCCTCCATTAAGGATCCCTGAGATGGAACAGAAGAATATCAAGGTCAACCAGATCGACGTCGCCAACGACAAACCTTTCGTGCTGTTCGGCGGCATGAACGTGCTGGAATCCCGCGACATGGCGATGGCGGTGTGCGAGAAGTACGTGGAAGTGACCAGCAAGCTCGGCATCCCGTTCGTGTTCAAGGCGAGCTGGGACAAGGCCAACCGCTCCTCCATCCACTCCTATCGCGGCCCGGGTCTGGAAGAGGGGATGAAGATCTTCCAGGAGCTGAAAGCGACCTTCGGTATGCCGGTGATCTCCGATCTGCATGAGCCCCATCAGGCCAAACCGGTCGCCGAGGTGGTCGACGTCATCCAGCTGCCCGCCTTCCTGGCGCGCCAGACCGATCTGGTGGAGGCCATGGCCCGCACCGGCAACGTCATCAACATCAAGAAGCCGCAATTCCTGAGCCCAAGCCAGATGAAGAACATCACCGACAAGTTCGAGGAGTGTGGCAACGATCGCCTGATCCTCTGCGAGCGCGGTGCCAACTTCGGCTATGACAACCTGGTGGTGGACATGCTGGGTCTGGGCGTCATGAAGAAGAGCACCGGCGGCTATCCGGTCATCTTTGACGTCACCCACTCCCTGCAGTGCCGTGATCCCCTGGGAGCGGCCTCCGGCGGTCGCCGCGAGCAGGTGACCGAGCTGGCTCGTGCCGGCATGGCGGTGGGCCTGGCCGGTCTCTTTATAGAGTCCCACCCGGATCCGAAAATTGCCCGCTGCGACGGCCCGAGCGCCCTGCCGCTGGAGAAGCTGGAAGGCTTCCTCAAGCAGATGAAGGCCATCGACGATCTCGTCAAGGGCTTCGAGCCCCTCGATACCTCCGCCTGATCGCGATTTTTACTATCAAAAATGCCCCGCCATGCGGGGCATTTTTATTTCCGTCATTTTCATTTGGTGCTCTTCGGCGTCCATTGCGACCATGTTTCCGTGGTGTTAATGATGTTAAATATATTGTGTGATTGATGTCTCTTATTTGCTTCTTATGACATGCAAAAGTAGCGACCGTCAGGATGGCAAAAAGGTATGAAGCGGGTGAGATAACCCTATTTCTCGCCGCAGACTGCTGCATGCGTTATTTGCTGTCAGTGGAGTCACACTTATTAACAGGACGTTGAACATGCACAAGAAAATTGTCAGTAGCCTCTATTTTCAGGTGATATTGGCAATCACCATCGGAATATGTCTGGGACATGTCTATCCGAGTCTGGGCGCAGATATGAAACCCCTTGGTGATGGCTTCGTTAAATTAATCAAGATGATCATCGCCCCCGTCATTTTCTGTACCGTGGTCACCGGCATTGCCGGCATGGAAAGCATGAAGGCGGTGGGCAAAACCGGTGCCATTGCGCTGATCTATTTTGAAGTGGTGAGCACCCTGGCCCTGATCATCGGTCTGTGCGTGGTCAACGTGCTGCAGCCCGGGGCCGGTATGAACGTGGATCCCTCCTCACTCGACGCCAGCGCCATCTCCGTCTATGCGGATCAGGCCCAGTCCCAGGGGATAATTCCCTTCCTGCTGGATGTGATACCGGCCAGCGTCATCGGTGCCTTTGCCGGCGGCAATATACTCCAGGTGTTGCTGTTTGCCGTCCTGTTCGGATTTTCCCTGCATCATATCGGGGAGAAGGGAAAACCCATCTTCAATATCATCGATGGTTTCTCCCAGGTTATTTTCGGCATCATCAACATGATCATGAAACTGGCGCCGATCGGGGCATTTGGTGCCATGGCATTCACCATAGGGAAATACGGTATTGGTTCTTTGGTTCAGCTGGGGCAATTAATTGCTAGCTTCTATCTGACCTGCCTGCTGTTTATTTTTCTGGTGCTCGGCAGTATCGCCAAAGCCAATGGCTTCAGCATTGTGCGCTTTATTGCCTATATCCGGGAAGAGCTGTTGATCGTGCTGGGAACATCCTCGTCGGAATCCGTATTGCCGCGCATGCTGGTGAAAATGGAGGCGCTGGGCTGCAAGAAATCGGTGGTGGGTCTGGTGATCCCGACCGGTTACTCATTCAACCTGGACGGCACCTCCATCTATCTGACCATGGCAGCCGTCTTCATCGCCCAGGCGACCAACACCCCGCTGGACCTGTTCCATCAGCTCACCCTGCTGGTAGTGCTGCTTATCTCCTCCAAGGGGGCGGCCGGAGTCACGGGGAGTGGCTTCATCGTGCTGGCAGCCACCATCTCGGCGGTAGGGCATCTGCCGCTGGCCGGGCTGGCGCTGATCCTCGGGATTGATCGCTTCATGTCGGAGGCGCGCGCCCTGACCAACCTCATCGGCAACGGGGTGGCGACCCTGGTGGTGGCCCGTTACTGCGATCAGCTCGACGAGGCCACCATGCAGGACGCCCTGGCGAAACCCGTGGTGGCAAGGCCGGTGGACCTGCGAAGCTGACCCAGGTTCCGGCGGCGATCATCACCCATGAAAAAACGGCCCGAGGGGGCCGTTTTTTATCTCTTTACGCAGGGCGCCTTACAGGCTCTGGGTGAAGGTGCGGGTGACCACGTCACGCTGCTGCTCCGGGGTCAGGGCGTTGAAACGCACGGCGTAACCGGAGACGCGGATGGTGAGCTGCGGGTATTTTTCCGGGTTGGCGATGGCGTCTTCCAGGGTTTCGCGGCGCAGTACGTTGACGTTCAGGTGCTGACCCCCTTCGACCACAGGCTCTTGCTGAACCGGCAGTTCACGGTATTCGAATTGACCCAGGTCGGAGAGGCTGACTTCCTGATCGGCGGCAAAGCTGTCGCCCTTGGCGCAGATGCAGCGAGCCTGTTGTTTCTCTTCGTCCAGCAGCCAGAAAGAGTTCAGCAGAGCGGCGTTGGCGGACTGGGTGATTTGGATGCCCTTGATCATGGTATGACTCCTCATAGGAAAGCGGATTCAACGGTAAGCACATTACCCTGATGTTTTTAAACCACCTCTTGGAAGGAATGATTTAACGGGGCCTTGCCTTACACCTTTACTTCGTTGGGGCCATATATACCACGACGGTAATATTACGAAAATTGATCCAAATCAATAAAACACCATTTTGCGCGCATTGAAAGGGATTAAATCATTGAGTTGAATCAAAAACAGATCATTTTTCTGTTTTTGTAAGATATATGAATTATGCATTTTTTATTATTCATATCCAGTAATTTAACTACACCTTTGGGGTTTATTTCTGGCGTCAGCGAAAACCGGCCTGCCCAGAGGCCTGTCCGAAGGACGCCCTGTTATTCCTGTGTCGACGCAGCCTCGGTCATTGCCCGTGAACGCCGCCGCCGCTTCCCAGGCTGGCAAGGCTGAGCCTGACCTCCATGCGGTTGCGTCTTGGGGGCGAGGACTCTATCCTGAGCCCCTTGCTCTATTGACCGAGGAGATAGCGGTGCCAAGCTGGACAGAAGGCGGGGAGTGGGGAGAGGCTGGCATGCCAGCCAGGATGGAAGGAGTGGATTCGCAACGAGAGGAGACGGGTGTGCTGACCTGGAAAGATGTGATTGGTTCGGAGAAAGAGCAGGCGTATTTCATGGACACCCTGGCCACCGTCAGGGCCGAGCGGGAGGCGGGCAAGGTGATCTATCCCCCGGCGACCGAGGTCTTCAATGCCTTCAAACTGACCGAGCTGGATGACGTCAAGGTGGTGATCCTGGGGCAGGATCCCTATCACGGCCCGGACCAGGCGCACGGCCTCTGTTTCTCCGTCTTGCCCGGAGTGCGCACGCCGCCGTCCCTCGTCAACATCTACAAGGAGATGCAGCGGGATCTGCCGGGTTTTGTCACACCCCATCACGGCTTCCTGGAATCCTGGGCCAGACAGGGAGTGCTGCTGCTCAATACGGTGCTGACGGTCCAGGCGGGCCAGGCCCACTCCCATGCCCACCTGGGGTGGGAGACCTTTACCGATCGAGTCATCGAGCGGATCAATGCCCATTGCCAGGGAGTCGTCTTCCTGCTGTGGGGCGCTCATGCCCAGAAGAAAGGGCGCTTCATCGACCGGTCGCGCCACCATGTGCTGAGCGCCCCCCATCCCAGCCCGCTCTCTGCCCATCGCGGTTTCATCGGTTGCGGCCACTTCTCCGAGGCCAATCGCCTGTTGGTCCTGCAGGGACGCAGTCCCATCGACTGGCTCTCGGTCTGCGCCGATCCGGCGGCCTGACGCCGTAAATGCACAGGGGAAATGGTGTCCCCTGTGCCCCCTGTGGTGAGAGGCTGGTGCAGCCGCTGTCTGCATCCGACTTGATTGAGTGCAAAGTTCAGGCAATAAATGACCGTATACTCGAGACAGACGTTTTCTCATTTCAGTGCAAGGAGTGCCCATGTTATCCAGTCTGCATAAGGACCACCTCAACATCACCCGGTTGCTGACGCTGCTCAAGCAAAAGCTGGCGGCCATTCGCAATGAGCAGCCGGTGAGCTACTTCCTGCTGCGGGATGTGGTGGATTATCTGCGCGAGGTATCCGACAAGTACCACCACCCGAAGGAAGACATGATTTATGACTACTACCTGAAATACAGGGTGGTGGAGGGGGAGGTGGCCAACCGGCTGCACGAGGAGCACGCCCGTCTGCTGGATGCAGGGACCGAGCTCAAGGAGATGGTGGAGATGATCCTGATGGATGCGGTCATCCCGCTGGATCAGTTCACCGCCAGGTTGGAGCAGTTCATCGAGCAGCAGGAGGCGCACATGAACTATGAGGAAGGGGTCATCTTCCCCCATCTGCGCGACTCCCTGACCGAGGATGACTGGCGTCATCTCGAACAGCTCTGGCAGAACCGGGCCATCAATGATCCCCTGTTCGGGGCGGAGGTGAGCCAGCACTTCCAGGCGCTGGCCAAACAGCTCTCGCTGCCTGCAGCCTGACAGGAGGTTCACCCATAAAAACAGCGCCCCGGTCAATCCGGGGCGCTGTTTTTATGGCTCCACTCGCTGGAGTGAAACATGGGCGGCGTGGGCGTATCAGAGCTCCAGGTCGTCCGATCCTTCATAGGCGATGTCGATGGCCTGCAGCTCCTTTTGCAGGCGGTGCTTGTCTTTAAGCGCCTCAATCTCACGCCATTTGCGTTTTTTTCCCGTTGTCCCGCGGCTACGTGAACCCAGCTCAACGACCTCGTCAAAATCGAAGTTGAACATGTCCATGGCTCCCTCCTTGGTTTTATGGTTTTCACCATCCGTATAACACGACGCCTTTGAAAATAAAACGTTTTTATGACGAAGTTGTGACAACCGGAAACAGGCACAAAAAAACCGGGCTGCCCTTTCGGGAGCCCGGTTTTTGCAGCGCCACTTCGCTCTGTGAGCGCAGTGTGGCGAGCGGCCTTACAGGTGGCTTGCCAGCATGGTTTCCAGCTTGCCCTGGTCGATGGCGAACAGGCGGATGCCTTCCCCCAGTTTCTCGACGGCCATGGCGTCCTGGTTCAGCTCCCAGCGGAACTCGGCTTCGGTCATCGGGGCCGGTTTGGCTGTGCGCTCGCCGGTGTAGTCCAGCTTGCGCACCACGGTGCCTTCGGTCTTGCTCAGCTCTTCCAGCAAAGCGGGGCCAATGGTCAGGCGGTCGCAGCCGGCCAGTTCCAAGATTTCGCCGGTGTTGCGGAAGCTCGCGCCCATGACCACGGTCGGGTAGTCGTGCTGCTTGTAGTAGTTGTAGATGGCGGTGACGGAGACCACGCCCGGATCTTCACTGGCGGTGTAGTCACGGCCGTTCTTGGCCTTGTACCAGTCGAGGATGCGGCCCACGAAGGGGGAGATGAGGAAGGCGCCGGCTTCGGCACAGGCACGAGCCTGGGCGAAGGAGAACAGCAGGGTCAGGTTGCACTGGATACCCTCTTTCTCCAGCACCTCGGCGGCACGGATCCCTTCCCAGGTAGAGGCCAGCTTGATCAGGATGCGATCATTGCTGATGCCGGCTTCGTTGTAGAGGCGGATCAGCTTGCGGGCCTTGGCGATGCTGGCGTCGGTGTCGAAGGAGAGGCGGGCGTCCACTTCGGTGGAGATGCGGCCCGGGACGATTTTCAGCACTTCTAGGCCGATGTTGACCGCCAGCTTGTCGCCTGCGTCGATGATTTGCTGTGCCTTGTCCTGGCTCTGGGATCTGGCCCAGGCAATGGCGTCCTGGATCAAGGCTGCGTACTCGGGGATCTCGGAGGCCTTGAGTACCAGAGAGGGGTTGGTGGTGGCATCGATGGGCTGGTAGCGCTTGATGGCTTCGATGTCGCCGGTATCGGCAACCACTGTGGTCAGGGCTTTCAGCTGGGTCAATTTATCGGCCATGGCAAATATCATCTCTTTATGAGGGAGCAATCCCAGGGTGGTGGGCATGAGACGGCAGTTCTGAAATTAAATTACAAGATCCCGGCGGCTCAGGCTCAGAAAGGGGCGATGGGCAGGCCCCATCGTCATTGCCTGCCTAATTAATACGGATGTGGCGCATCCTGCAATAGGGGGGCTTGTATGCGAATCAGCCAGGTGGTGAAAGCGGTACCGGCTGTCTGGTGAAAGTGTTTGATAAAAAACGAGTTTTATTCATGGTGTGGCGGCTGGCTCCGACATGGAAAAGCGCAATTATTTTGGTGGATTCATGAATTTGTGCGGGAGGTCACATAAATAGTTCTGTCAGCTACTTGAAATTTAATTACGTGTAAAACGTTTTGCGTTACAACCCCTTGCCGATGAGGCATGAGAGGCAAACGCTTGTCTCCCTGATGTCGTTTCACACAGCGGTTTTTACCCCCATGGGATGAGTTGTAAAATGGTTCTCTATTGGCTCTAATTTGTGAGGGGCTGGGTTGCACATCAATTTTTGTTGATTTATTGCGTGCTAAATGAAGCTTTTTTGCATCAAATTGCTCGTTTTTTGTCTCCCCAGTGAGCCCTGTCACTATTCTGAATTCCCTCGCTATGCTAGATTCCGCCCCTTCGGCGCAATGCTGGTTCGGAAATTGACAGAGAGCGGTCAGCGCAGACTGGCCATGGATGTGATAACAACGAGAGAATTATGGACACCTTGATTGCAATGATTAACGACCTGATGTGGGGAGCCGTGCTCATTTACCTGCTGATCGGGGTCGGTATCTTCTTTACCTTCCGCCTGGGCTTTATCCAGATCCGCCACTTCGGCCACATGTTCTCGGTCCTGCGCAACAGTCGCAAATCCGACAGCGCCGGCATCTCCTCCTTCCAGGCTCTGTGTACCAGCCTGGCGGCACGCGTCGGGACGGGCAATCTGGCCGGTGTGGCCGTCGCCATCTATCTGGGTGGCCCTGGCGCCGTCTTCTGGATGTGGCTGATCGCCTTCATCGGCATGGCCACCGCCTTCGTGGAGAGCACCCTGGCCCAGCTCTACAAGGTCAAGGATGAGGATGGCAACTACCGGGGCGGTCCCGCCTACTACATGGAGCGCGGCCTCGGCATGCGCTGGATGGGAGTGGTCTTCTCACTCTGCCTGCTGCTGGCCTTCGGTCTGGTGTTCAACGCGGTGCAGGCCAACTCCATCAGCCTGGCCATGAACGTCGCCTTCGGCATCCCTGACTGGGTGAGCGGTCTTGCCCTGGTGGTGCTCTCCGGTCTCATCATCTTCGGCGGCATTCGTGGCATCGCCCGCTTTGCCGAGCTGGTGGTGCCCTTCATGGCACTGGCCTACATCCTGATGGCGCTGTTCGTGGTGTTCATGAACATCAGCGAGCTGCCGAGTATCTTCGCCCTCATCATCAAGTCTGCGTTCGGCATCGAGCAGGCAGGTTCCGGCGCCATGGGCTATGCCATCTCCCAGGCGATGATCAACGGCATCAAGCGCGGCCTCTTCTCCAACGAGGCGGGCATGGGCTCTGCCCCCAACGCTGCCGCCACCGCCACCCCCTATCCGCCGCACCCGGCCTCCCAGGGTTATGTGCAGATGCTGGGGGTCTTCCTCGATACCATCGTCATCTGTACCTGTACTGCCGCCATCATCCTGATGTCCGGCCAGTTCGAGCCGGGCTCCGGCGTGACCGGTGTCGAGCTGACCCAGCGCGCGCTCTCCTCCCAGGTGGGCGGCGGTGGCAACATCTTCATCGCAGCGGCCATCTTCTTCTTCGCCTTCACCTCCATCGTGGCGAACTACTCCTATGCGGAGACCAACCTGGTGTTCCTCGAGCACAACCACAAGGGTGGCCTGATGCTGTTCAGGATGTTCGTGCTGGGCATGGTGATGTTCGGCTCCGTGGGCGAACTGCCGACCGTGTGGGCTCTGGCGGATGTCTCCATGGGGCTGATGGCCATCGTCAACCTGGTGGCCATCCTGCTGCTCTCCGGCGTCGCCATCAAGCTGGCCAAGGACTACAACGACCAGCTCAAGGTGGGCCGCGTGCCGACCTTCGATGCCAACAAATACCCCGAGCTGCGCAGCCAGCTGGAAGAGGGGATCTGGGACAACCCGGGCAAGAAATAAGCCTGCGTTGCAAGGTGATTGAAGGGGAGCCATGGCTCCCCTTTTTCATGGGTAAAAAGAGGGGGCGGCTTCACACTGACTTCACAGAGCCTCATCGGCAGCACACCTCGCGGGACTATGCTGGGTTCATCACTCGCCGCCATGGCGATACCTTGCTAACGACAGTCAGGAGACATGCAATGCAACAACGACAATCCATCTTGTGGGGCGCTCTGGCCACCCTGATGTGGGCCGGTCTGGCTCATGCCGGTGACAAGGCGGCGACCGATCCCCTGCGCCCCGTGGTGGATGCCAGCATCCGGCCGCTACTCAAGGAGCACAGGATCCCGGGCATGGCGGTGGCCGTGCTCAAGGATGGCAAGGCCCACTATTTCAACTACGGTGTGGCCGATCGGGAGCGCGCGGTCGGTGTGAGCGAGCAGACCCTGTTCGAGATAGGCTCCGTGAGCAAGACCCTGACCGCGACGCTGGGGGCCTACGCCGTGGTGCAGGGGGGCTTCGAGCTCGATGACAAGGCGAGTCTGTTCGCCCCCTGGCTCAAGGGATCCGCCTTTGACAACATCACCATGGGGGAGCTGGCTACCTACAGCGCGGGCGGCTTGCCGCTGCAATTCCCCGAGGAGGTGGATTCGCTCGAGAAGATGCAAGCCTACTACCGCCAGTGGACCCCAGCCTACTCGCCGGGTTCCCATCGCCAGTACGCCAACCCCAGCATCGGGCTCTTTGGCTATCTGGCGGCGAGCAGCATGAAGCAGCCGTTCGATCGCCTGATGGAGCAGACGATCCTGCCGGGGCTTGGCCTGTACCATACCTACCTCAATGTGCCCGAGCAGGCCATGGGGCACTACGCCTACGGCTACTCGAAGGAGGACAAGCCCATCCGCGTCACTCCCGGCATGCTGGCGGACGAGGCCTACGGCATCAAGACCAGCTCGGCGGATCTGCTGCGCTTTGTGAAGGCGAACATCAGCGGGGTGGATAATGCGGCCATGCAGCAGGCCATCGACCTGACTCACCAGGGCCAGTATGCGGTGGGGGAGATGACCCAGGGACTGGGCTGGGAGCGTTACGCCTATCCCGTCAGCGAGCAGACGCTGCTGGCGGGCAACTCCCCGGCGATGATTTACAATGCCAACCCGGCGGCGCCCGCGCCCGCTGCAACAGGGCACCCTGTGCTCTTCAACAAGACCGGCTCGACCAACGGCTTCGGGGCCTATGTGGCTTTCGTGCCGGCCAAAGGGATCGGCATCGTCATGCTGGCCAATCGCAACTACCCCAACGAGGCGCGCATCAAGGCGGCCCACGCCATCCTGACGCAACTGGTCAGGTAATGGTGCGCCTTCGCTGAGCCTTGAGGGCACGTCGCATCGCGGCGTGCCCGTTACCTCGGACCCGACCCCTCAAGGGCGACCTGGCAGGGGGCGGGTCGATGAGCATGCTAGTCCGGACCTCTCCTGCGGGAGATGTCCGGATTGGCATCCACCGAGTGCCATCTCGTCACTAGGCCCCGGCAGGCCGCCCGCTCTATAGTGCCCGGCATCTTCCTCTGCTTTTGCAGGATTGAGTTGTCAATCTCGCTGACAGCGCACCTGTGATGGCGAAATCTGCTGCTATGGAGCCTTCATGGGTATGTTTCTGCTGTGTACTTTTCTGATGATCATCCTCTATCCCCTCGGGATCGATCTCTATCTGGTGGCCGTCCCCCGCATTGCGCAAACCCTGCAGGGGAGCGAGGCGCAGATCCACACCGCTTTTTCCATCTATCTGCTGGGCATGGCGGCTACCGTGCTGCCGGGGGGCATGCTGGCGGATCGCCATGGCAGGCGCCCCGTGGTACTGGGTGGCGCCCTCATCTTCGTGGTCGCCTCCCTGGCGGCGGCGGAGGCGACCGGCATCGCCCAGTTTTATCTGGGGCGTTTCTGGCAAGGGGTGGGCGCTGGAGCGCTCTACATCATGACCTTCACCGTGCTGCGGGATGTGCTGAGCCAGGCACGCCTCGCGATGGCCCTCTCCCTCATCAACGGCGTGATCTGCGTTATTCCGGTGCTGGCTCCCGTACTCGGTTACCTCATCCTGTCGCACTTCGAGTGGCGCGGCATCTTCGTGGGCATGGCGCTGGTGGCTGTCATCAGTGCCCTGGTCAACCTGCGACTGCTCAAGGAGACCCGCCCCGCCCGCCAGCCTGCGGGGGCATCGCCGCTGGCCCTGCTGGGCACGGCCCCCTTCATGCTGCGCGCCTTGCTGACCAGCGCCAGCGTGACCGCCATCCTGGTCTATGTGAGCGTCTCGCCCCTCGTCCTGATGATCACGTTCGGCCTGTCTCCCGAGCAGTACACCCGGCTGATGATGGCGATGGCCGGGGTGAGCATGTCCGCTTCCTTCCTGACCCCCTTGCTGCTGCGCTGGCTCGGCAAGGCAAGGGTGCTGGCGCTCTCCCACCTGCTGGCTTTGCTCGCCCTGTTGTGCAGCAGCGGGCCCGAAGGCGGCCTGTCCTGGCTGCTGGCGGGATATGCCCTGGTCTGCATCGGGTTTTCCTGCGGGTTCGGGGTGGCGATGGGGGAGGCGCTGGATGTGTGCGGGGATCAGGTGGCATCGGCCAGCGCCCTGCTCTGCATCATGCAGATAGGGTTGTCCGGGCTCTTCATCTGGGGGATGGGCCATCTGGGGATGCCTGCGCTCTGGATGCTGATCCTGGCACTCCTGCTGGCGCTGCTCGGTTACCTGGTGGTCAAGGTGCTGCTACCATGGCGTGCGGTACGGCGAGTTCGGGCTCGGGGATAGGAGAGACGCGATGCGCAATCTGGGTGAACTCGATTTGAACCTGCTGGTGGTCTTCAGGCACCTGATGCAGGAGCGCAGCGTGGCGGGGGCGGCCAAGAAGCTGTGTGTCACCCCGTCGGCGGTGAGCAAGGCGCTTGGCAAGCTGCGGGACTGGTTCGGGGATCCCCTCTTCGTGCGCGTGCGCCAGGGTTTGCAGCCGACCAATCTCTCCCTGACCCTGGCGGAGGAGCTCAAGACCTGGTTCCAGCTCACCGAGAGCATCAGCACCCTCAACAGCGAGGCGATCCCCGAGGGGGCCCGCTTCAGTCTGGTGATGGAGTCCCCCTTTGGCATCAGCTTCCTGAGCGAGCTGCCCACGACCATCTACCAGAAGTACCCCCACTCCGTGGTCAGGATGCTGGGCTGGGATCACCACTCTCTCACCGACATCGTCAACGGGGAGGCGGATCTCGGCTTCTGTGCCCGGGAGACCCACGGCCGCTCCCATGCCAGGGTCAACCGGCTGCCCTATTACATCGATCATGAGGTGCTGTTCTGCGATCGTCCCGTGGTGTTCCTGCGCAAGGATCACCCCTTGCTCGGGCAGACGTGGTCGCTGACCCGCTTTCTGGCCTGCCCCCAGGTGAGCGTGGTGTGGGAGGCCAGCGACAGCTGGGCACTGGATGATCTGCTGGAGGACGAAGGCCACAGGCGGCAGGTGCCCATCATGGTGGCGAGCTTCGAGCAGGCGCTGCACATCGCCGCCCAAAAGAGCCATGAGCTGATCGCCGTGGTGCCTTCATATTGCGCGGACTATGCCGCCAGACATCACCCCGACCTCATCCCCATGCCGTTGCCGCTGGAAGAGTCTCTCTATGCCCAGCTGGAGATCGCCTTCATCCTGCTGTGGCACAAGCGCCACAATCAGGATGCCAAGGTGATGTGGTTGCGGGGAGAGATCCGGCGGCTCTATGGCCTGGCCGCAGCGGGGATGACGCGTTTTGCCTGGGGCGGGCCCATGGGGAGCGGGGCGGTGAAAGAGAAGCAAGGGGGAGGAGGCTCCCCGGTTTAGTCGTACTGCTCTTCCATCCAGGCTTCGACGATGAGCTGGGCGGAGACGCCGTCCACGCTCCCCTTGTCCAGCGCCTTGTAGCCGCCACGTTCAAACAGGCGGGCGCGGGCATCCGTGGTGGTGAGCCGCTCATCCTTGAACTCCACCGGCTTGCCGAAGCGGCCGTGCAGGCGATTGCCGAACTTGCGGGCCCGCACCGTGATCTCCTGGTCCGTGCCATCCATGTTGAGGGGCAGACCGACGATCAGCAGATCCGGTTGCCACTCCTTGATCAACTTCTCTATCTCGTCCCAGTTGGGGATGCCGTCGTTGGCCTTGAGGGAGCGAAGGGGGCGGGCGCTGCCCGTGAGCTCCTGGCCGATGGCGACACCGATGCTCTTGGTGCCGTAGTCAAAGCCCATGATGCTGCGTGATGACATGGGGTCTCCTCGAAATGGATAGATAAATGAAGGGGGAAGACCCCTCCCAGCCTCTCCCGGAGGGGAGGTCCGGGGTGTCAGCTATGGCCCACCTGGCTGGAGAGGTGCAGGGGGTTGACCCCAATGCTCGCGGCGGCTTGCTGCCAGCGCAGGTGGATGGGGGTATCGAAGACCAGCTTGGGATTGGGGGGGATCACCAGCCAGGCGCCATCCACCAGCTCCTGCTCGAGCTGGCCTGCACTCCAGCCGGCGTAACCGAGCGCCACCAGCCAGTGGTCCGGCGCCTCGTCGGTGCCCAGGGTCTCCAGGATGTCCTTGGAGGTGGTGACCATCATCTCGTCGCTCACCTGCAGGGTGGAGTTGAAGCCCGGGCGGAAGCTGTGCAGCACGAAGCCGCGATCCCCGTGCACCGGGCCCCCCTGCAACACCGGCTGTTTCATCTCGGCGGTGGCGGGGGGATTGAGGTTGAGCTTGGTCAGCATGGCGTCCAGGGACATGTCGACCGGAATGTTGACCACCAGTCCCATGGCGCCTTCGCTGCTGTGTTCGCACAGATAGACCAGGGAGCGCTGGAAATAGGCGTCCGTGAGGCTCGGCATGGCGAGCAGAAAGTGATTTTGCAGTGTTTGCATGGAGCGTATGTATCTCTTAGCGTGCAAAGGTATTTGGGGTGATTATGGCAGTTGATGGCGGCGGGCAAAACCGCTTTTTGCCGGCAGTCAAAGGGGCCTTCACGGCCCCTTGTGTGTGTTTCCTCGCTGCGGCAACGGGTCGCTGGGGAAGGGGTCAGCGGCCCAGCCGGCGCTCGATGGCGTCCATCAGCATGCCGGTAATGGAGACGTCGAAGGCCGCCTCAATCTCGCGGATGCAGGTAGGGCTGGTGACGTTAATCTCGGTCAGGCGATCGCCGATGATGTCGAGGCCGACGAAGATGAGCCCCTTCTCTTTCAGGGTCGGGCCTACCGCGCGGGCGATGGCCCAGTCCGCGTCACTCAAGGGGCGCGCCTCACCACGGCCGCCGGCCGCCAGGTTGCCACGGGTCTCCCCTTGGGCCGGGATCCGGGCCAGGCAGTAGGGAACCGGTTCGCCGTCCACCACCAGCACCCGCTTGTCGCCATCCTTGATGGCGGGCAGATAGGTCTGCGCCATGCAGTACTGGCTGCCGTGAGAGGTTAATGTCTCGATGATGACGCCGACGTTGGCGTCATCTTCCTTCATGCGGAAGATGGAGGCGCCGCCCATGCCGTCGAGCGGCTTGAGGATGACGTCCTTGTGTTTGGCGTGGAAGGCGCGCAGCTTGTCGGCTCTGCGAGTGACGAGCGTGGTCGGGGTGTGCTCGGCAAACCAGGCGGTGTAGAGCTTTTCGTTAGCGTCGCGCAGGCTCTGGGGCTTGTTGACGATGAGGCAGCCCTCATCCTCGGCCCGCTCCAGCATGTAGGTGGCGTAGATGAACTCGGTGTCGAAGGGGGGATCCTTGCGCATCAGGATCACATCCAGGCTGGAGAGCGGCTGATCCACCACCTCGCCCAGCGTGTACCAGTCGGCATAGTCATATTTGACGGTGAGCGGACGCATGGCACCGAAGGCGCGACCGGCCTCCATGTAGAGATCCTTCATCTCCAGATAGAACAGCTCGTAGCCGCGCTTTTGCGCCTCTTCGAGCATGGCGAAGCTGGAGTCCTTCTTGATGTTGATGGCCGAGATGGGGTCCATCACGATGCCGAGTTTAATGGTCATCCGAGTTTCCTTCCTAATGGCTCGATTGGATGTGATGACCCCCTCCCTGCCTCCCCCTTCACAAGGGGGAGGGGCCTGTTGCTCCCTCCCCTGCGAAGGGGAGGGCCGGGGTGGGGTCGGCTGTCAGGCCAGATCGCCAAAGCGGCACTGAAGCGCAGTAATCGCCGTCAGGGCGGCGGTTTCGGTACGCAGCACCCGCGGCCCCAGCAGCATCTCCTTGAAATCTTCCTGCACGGTACGGGCGATCTCGTCGCCGGACAAGCCCCCTTCCGGGCCGATCAGCAGGCGCACGCCGTGCTCAGGGATCGGCAGGGTGTTGATGCTGTAAGGGGCGCGCGGGTGCAGGTTGAGCTTGAGCTCCTGGGTCTCTTCCGCCAGCCAGGCGTCCAGCTCCATCGGCATGCGCACCTCGGGCACGGTATTGCGGCCGCACTGCTCGCAGGCGCTGATCACCACTTTTTGCCACTGTTCGCGCTTTTTCTCCAGCCGAGCGGCGGGCAGCTTGACGCCGCAGCGCTCGGAGAAGAGGGGCGTGATGCAGGTGACGCCGAGCTCCACGGATTTCTGGATGGTGAAGTCCATCTTGTCGCCGCGGCTGATCACCTGACCTAGGTGGATGGCCAGCGGGGACTCCACCGAGCGGGTCTCGCAACTGTCGATGGTCACCTCAACGGACTTCTTGCCCACACTGGTGATGGTGGCGGGGTACTGGTGGCCGTCGCCGTTGAACAGCTCGAGCTGCTGGCCCGGCTGCATGCGCAGCACGCGGCCGATGTGATTGGCACCGTCTTCCGACAGGGCGAGGGTCTGGCCCACCTGCAGGCTGGCCGGTTCATAGATACGTGGAATGCGCATGGCTGATAGTCAGTCTCTTGCTTGGAAACCCTTCAATACCCTACTGCACGGCGGCGAGCAAGGCTCGCGAGACAGAGAGTGAAGGGATTCAGGAGGAGGGGGACGCTCCCCCTCCCTGGTCAAATGGGGTTATTGGCACTGCTTTTCAATGAAGGGATTGGTATTGCCCTGCAGCTTGCCGATACGGCGGTTGCGCTCGCACTCCCAGCGATCAGCCGGATACTGCCTGTCCCAGGCTTCGTAAAGCTTGCGCTGCTGGGCCGCCAGACGCAGTCCGTACTGCTGGCTCATGTAGAGGTAGGCGCGGGCGATCTGGCCACGCACCGGCCCCTTGGGCGGCTGCACCTGGCGCTCCTTGAAGTCCACCAGCATCTGGCACTTGCCGTACTGGTTCGGTTTGCCGTTCCAGTCGCTGAAGCGGAAGTTCGCCCGATCACCGTTCACCTCGCCGATGGCGGGGAAGAGGTTGTGCATGTCTCCCTCCATCCTGTTGAACTCGTCGCTCTTGCCGCAATTCTTGCGACCCCCGTCCTGCCAGCACTGGAGCTGGTGGCCGAACTCCCAGGCGGGCACCACGTGCTCCCATTCGATGCGGGAGGCCCGCTCGGCCTGCTTGCGCGGCAGGTAGCCGCAGCTCTCCCAGTCGGGGGCCATCTTCTTGCCGCTGAACTTGATGTTGCAGCCGCAGTAGAAGGTGACGGGGTGGCTCTGGTAGAGCTTGTTCAGATCCTGCTTGGCGGCGCGAAAGGTCTGGATGTTGTCGGCATGGGCCGGGGCGCTGACCAGCAGGGCCAGGCAGAGGGAGAGCAGAGGGCGAAACATGAATATCCTTGGCAATGAGACAGTTGAATGAAGTAAGCGCGCACCCTATCACAGGAGCGCGACACGGGGTGACTCAATCCGCCGTCGTGTCGCGCTGCCACACCAGGGGCTGGCGACAGCGGCGG
>NZ_CAWMFQ010000142.1:21613-31833 GCF_963866995.1 Aeromonas sp. ZOR0002
GGCCTCGCCGCGCATCACCTTGTTGTGGCGGCGCACGGAGAGGGGATGCTGCTGGCAGGCGCAGGCATACACGAAGGTGCGCTGGGCCAGCACCCCCAGATCGAAGCTGTGGGTGGTGCTGGGTTCGAGACCGAACAGCTCCCGCATCACCGACTGCCACTGGCGACCGTGGGGCAGTACCCGGCTCTTGCCGCGCCCCTCTCCCCAGAGCGCATAGACCAGCAGGTGCGCCACCTCGTGGGGCACCACTTCCCTTAAAAAGGCCTGCTGATTGGCCTGATAGAGCGCCGGATTGAAACGCAGCTCCCAGGTTTGCAGCCGCGCCGACCCTGCCGCCCGGCCCCGCATGTTGCAATGGACTTGCGGGCGGGGGAAGGTGCGGCCAAGGCGCGTTTCGGCCTGCACAAAGCAGGCTTCGACGCGCGCGAGCAGCGTCTCGATGAGGGCGGGGTCAAGCCGGGTGGCAGTGGCAGGCATGGGATCCTCGGGACAGGACACAAAAGCAAAAGGGGAGCCAGGCTCCCCTTTTATCACAACCTCGAGCCTTACAGGCCGGCGGCAGCGCGCAGCAGCTCGGCCTTGTCGGTCTTCTCCCAGGGGAACTCGTCGCGGCCGAAGTGGCCGTAAGCGGCGGTTGCCTGGTAGATCGGGCGCTTCAGATCCAGCATCTCGATGAGACCATAGGGGCGCAGCTCGAAGAACTCGCGCACCAGCTTGACCAGCAGGGCTTCGGCCACCTTGCCGGTGCCGAAGGTTTCGACGCTGATGGAGGTGGGCTCGGCCACGCCGATGGCGTAGGAGACCTGCACTTCACAGCGATCCGCGAGACCTGCGGCCACGATGTTCTTGGCCACGTAGCGGGCGGCGTAGGCGGCGGAGCGGTCCACCTTGGACGGATCCTTGCCGGAGAAGGCGCCACCACCGTGACGGGCCATGCCGCCGTAGGTGTCGACGATGATCTTGCGACCGGTCAGACCGCAGTCACCCATGGGGCCGCCGATGACGAAACGACCGGTCGGGTTGATGAAGTACTTGGTGTCCTTGTTGATCCACTCGGCGGGCAGCACCGGCTTGATGATCTCTTCGCGCACCGCTTCCACCAGATCGCTGTGGCTGATGGAGTCGCAATGCTGGGTGGAGAGCACCACGGCATCGACACCCAGGATCTTGCCTGCGTCGTCGTAGGCGAAGGTCAGCTGGCTCTTGGCGTCCGGACGCAGCCACGGCAGGGTGCCGTTCTTGCGCACTTCGGCCTGACGCTTCACCAGCAGGTGGGAGTAGGTGATGGGCGCGGGCATCAGCACGTCGGTTTCGTTGGTGGCGTAGCCGAACATCAGGCCCTGGTCACCGGCACCTTGCTCCAGCGGGTCGGTACGGTCGACGCCCTGGTTGATGTCCGGAGACTGTTTACCGATGGCGTTCAGCACGGCGCAGGAGTCGGCGTCGAAGCCCATGTCGGAGTGGGTGTAACCAATCTCGCGCACGGTGTCGCGCACGATCTGTTCGATGTCGACCCAGGCAGAGGTGGTCACTTCGCCGGCTACCATCACCATGCCGGTCTTGACCAGGGTTTCGCAGGCGACGCGCGCCTTGGTGTCCTGCTGCAGGATGGCGTCCAGCACCGCATCGGAGATCTGGTCGGCGATTTTATCGGGATGGCCTTCGGAGACCGACTCGGAAGTAAACAGCTTTGCCATGTTTGGTTCTCGATTCGTAAGGGTTATCGCCTTGGCCATAACCGGATAATGACAGGATGACTGTAGAGGTATCTACATCTGGACGTCTATTTTAAATAGGTCATCCGGTGATTGCCAGCACTATTTGGGGGTGGAGCCGCCCGGGGCGGGATGGGGAAGGGATCCACCTCCATGGAGGTAAGGTAGGGGGCGGATTGAATCGTTTTCCCCGCCCAGAAAAGCGATTGTGCTCCCAAAGCCACTTTATTCGCCCAGATAATATTTGCACGCCGCGCCCCCTGCTGGGACAATAACGCGCCTTAATCTTGGCCATCAAATGAAGCAATCGCAGGAGATACAGATGCCTTCTCGTAAAGAGCTTGCCAATGCCATTCGTGCATTGAGTATGGATGCCGTTCAAAAAGCCAACTCCGGTCACCCGGGCGCCCCCATGGGAATGGCGGATATCGCTGAAGTGCTGTGGCGCAGCCACCTCAAACACAACCCGAACAACCCCAAGTGGGCCGACCGCGACCGTTTCATTCTCTCCAACGGCCACGGCTCCATGCTGCTGTACTCCCTGCTGCACCTCTCCGGTTATGACCTCTCCATCGACGATCTGAAAAACTTCCGCCAACTGCACTCTCGCACCCCGGGTCACCCGGAGTACGGTTATGCGCCGGGCGTTGAAACCACCACCGGCCCGCTGGGTCAGGGCATCACCAACGCCGTGGGCATGGCGATCGCCGAGAAGGCCATGGCCGAGCAGTTCAACCAGCCGGGTCACGACATCGTCGACCACTACACCTACGCCTTCATGGGCGACGGCTGCCTGATGGAAGGTATCTCCCACGAAGCCTGCTCCCTGGCCGGCACCCTGGGTCTGGGCAAGCTGATCGCGTTCTGGGATGACAACGGCATCTCCATCGATGGTCACGTAGAAGGCTGGTTCACCGACGACACTCCCAAGCGCTTCGAAGCCTACGGCTGGCACGTCATCCCGGCCGTTGACGGTCACAACCCGGAAGCCATCAACGCCGCCATCGAAGCCGCCAAGGCCGAGACCGGCAAGCCGACCCTGATCTGCTGCCGCACCATCATCGGCTACGGTTCCCCGAACAAGTCCGGCTCCCACGACTGCCACGGCGCACCGCTGGGCAATGACGAGATCGCCGCCGCCCGTGCCTTCCTGAAGTGGGACCACGCGCCGTTCGTCATCCCGTCCGACATCGCCGCCGAGTGGAACGGTCAGGAGAAGGGCGCCAAGCTCGAATCCGACTGGGCTGCCAAGTTCGCTGCCTATGAAGCCGCTCACCCGGCCCTGGCTGCCGAATTCAAGCGCCGTACCACTGGCGAGCTGCCGGCCAACTGGGCTGCTGAATCCGCCAAGATCATCGAAACCCTGCAGGCCAACCCGGCCAAGATCGCGACCCGTAAAGCGTCCCAGAACTCCCTGGAAGCCTTCGGCAAGCTGCTGCCGGAATTCATGGGCGGCTCCGCGGATCTCGCGCCGTCCAACCTGACCATGTGGTCCGGCTCCAAGTCCCTGACTCCCGAGAGCGCCGCAGGCAACTACATCCACTACGGCGTGCGCGAGTTCGGCATGTCCGCCATCATGAACGGCATCGCCCTGCACGGTGGTTTCATCCCCTACGGCGCCACCTTCCTGATGTTCATGGAGTACGCCCGCAACGCCCTGCGCATGGCCGCCCTGATGAAGCAGCGCGCCATCTTCGTCTATACCCACGACTCCATCGGTCTGGGTGAAGATGGTCCGACTCACCAGCCGGTGGAGCAGATCGCCTCCCTGCGTCTGACCCCGAACATGAGCACCTGGCGCCCGTGTGACCAGGTAGAGTCCGCCATCGCCTGGAAACACGCCATCGAGCGTACCGACGGCCCGACCTCCCTGATCTTCTCCCGTCAGAACCTGGCCCAGATGGACCGCACCGCCCAGCAACTGGCCGATGCCGCCAAGGGTGGTTACGTGCTGAAGGATTGCGCCGGTACCCCGGAACTGATCCTGATCGCCACCGGTTCCGAAGTGGAACTGGCCGTTGCCGCCTATGAGCAGCTGACTGCCAAGGGCCGTGCCGTGCGCGTGGTCTCCATCCCGTCTACCGACGTGTTCGATGCCCAGTCCGCCGAGTACAAGGAGTCCGTCCTGCCGGCCGCCGTCACCAAGCGTGTGGCCATCGAAGCGGGCATCGCCGACTACTGGTACAAGTACGTCGGTTTCGGCGGCAAGATCATCGGCATGCGCACCTTCGGTGAGTCCGCCCCGGCCGAGCTGCTGTTCAAGGAATTCGGCTTTACCGTGGAAAATGTGGTTGCGACCGCAGAGTCCCTGTAATAGCTAATTGCTTTGTATAGAACTGAAAAGCGCCTCCCTTGGGAGGCGCTTTTTTATTGTAATAAAAATAGTTAAATATACTATATCTCTTGGTTCTTAATTGGATAACTTATTATTGTCTGACAATCGTTTAGTAAACACATCTGATTTCCTTTTAGTTCTGAAAAAGGAAAGTCAGAAAAATGAATGTTGTAACTGGATAAATCTAGAACTAATTTACTAGAACTGAAATCAAATCGCGCGGCATGCGTTGGGTATATACCTTCATCTTTTGGGGTTACGAGAAATGCGATTGGAAAAAATGACAATAAACTTAGTACTGTAGAATGCCCTTGATTGAAAAAGCTCACACACTTTGCGCTCAAGTGACGATCGTAAGGATAAAACCAGTAATATATATCATGGGTTTTTGTAATGGCATAGTCATCCCCTAGTACAAATTTCTTTAGTGGATCAAAGTACGGAGATTTTTGTGGTGGCTCTTTACACTCGGTCACTGATGTTGCAGATAGAATATGGCCTATCATCGCTCTGGCATATTTGGTAGGGTTTATGTCAATAGATACGGTATTATATGGGGAGGTTGGATTCTGAAAATAATTACGAATTTTACTTGTCAGCTTTTTATTTGCATCCGCAACCTCGCCATCATTGCCTCCTAAGATATTACTGTTACAGTCGCTGCAGATTGTTCTGAATTTGCTTCCATTGGTTGATGGTACGCCTTTTATTGATTTGGCACCTGCTCCCATCATTTCCATAATATGACGTTGTTCAACCTTGGTTACAGTAATTGAACCCTGCGGAGGAACATGATCTATCGAGAGTGTGCCAAATTCTCCACAAATCAAACAATATCCATCTCTGATTTTTACATGTCTTACTCTTTCTGAAATTTTACTCATCACTAACCATCCCCAAGTATCTGTAGTGACATCAATTATATGCATGAGCTTGTAGGTTCGATTAGCGAAGCGTAATCGGACGTTCGCGTTCTTTAAGACGATGTCATAAAAATAATCCCCCACATGTTACATAAAAAGAGACCGGCTATCAGCCGGTCTATTTTTATTATTTAGCGCAACCTTACACCTGCGGCGGGGTGCTTTCCGCATTGGACATCACCGCATCCATCTGCACCAGGGCGCCGGCGGGCAGTTCGCTTACCCCGAATACGGTGCGGGCAGGCAGATAGCCCGGGAAATATTTGGCGTAGATGGCATCCACGTCCGCCAGATCCGCGATGTTGGCAAGCTGGATATTGACCTTGACGATATCGTCCATCACGTGGCCGATGCTCTCGACGATGGTCTTGATATGGCCGAGGCACTGGGCGGTCTGCTCACGGACGCAACCGGTCAGCACTTTGTCTGTGGTCATGTCGAGCGGCAGCTGGCCCGCGATATGGTTGTAGTGGGAGAAGGCGACGCTCTGGGTATGCAGCGGGCTTCTCGGTGCCTTGTCGGTATTGCGGGCACGGATCACCAGATTGTGCCTGTCTTCCACCAGCTGGGGCGGGGTGCCGTCACCGTGGGAGATGACCGCATCCATCTGCACCCGGGCGCTCAGCGGCAGGGCGGCGGCACTGACCACAGAGCGGGCGGGCAGATAGGCGACGGCACGGGCGATGGCGGAGTCCGGGAAGAAGGTGGTGTAAACCTCGTTGACGGCGTCGAGATCCGCCAGATTGGTCAGATAGACGGTCACCTTGACGATGTCGTCAAAGGGCACGTCGATGCTCTCCAGCACGGTTTTGATATTGCGCAGGCACTGGGCCGCCTGCTCGCGGATGCCACCGTCAACCAGGGCGCCGGAGGCGGGGTCGAGGGGCAGCTGGGCACCGATATTGTTGTAGTGGGAGAAGGCGACGCTCTGGCTGGAGAGCGGATCCTGCGGGGCGTGGTCGCTATTGCGGGCGAGTTTGAGCAGCGGGCAGGGAGCCTGGGGGAAGGTGCCTTCCCCGTTGGAGAGCAGGGCATCCATCTGCACCCTGGCGCCGAGCGGCAGACCGGCCACCGCTAGCACTGTGCGGGTCGGCAGCGAGTGGGGGAAGAATGCCCGATAGACGGCGTTGACGGCATCGAGGTCGGCGATGTCCGCGAGGAACAGGGTCACCTTCACCATGTCCTCCATGCCGTGGCCAACGCTCTGGACGATGGCCTGGATATTGGTGAGACACTGTCTGGCCTGCGCCTGGATATCCCCTGCGACCAGCGCGCCCGTTTTCGGATCGACCGGGAGCTGGGCGGCAATATTGTTGTAGTGGGAGAAGGCCACGCTCTGGGTATAGGGCCCCAGATCCTGAGGCGCATTGGAGGTATTTCTGGCGGATTTGATGATGGTACCACTCATGGCGATACTCCTTTTCGTTTTTGATGTAGGGTCCGGGCCGCATTGTTCTTCCCTGGCCGAATGCGGCACGCTGATGACTCGTGATATTGCGGCAACAGTTGCCCGTTCCCGCCGCAGGGCGACGGAGAAAAGGAGAACGATCATCACAGTGTCGAGCCCTGTTTCGATGCAGACAGCGCGTGCAACAGACAAGGGAGAGAAGTTGGCCTGGTGATTCAGACGGGAGAATTCTAGGGGGCGGTTATCCCGGGATGCAAACCGGGATCCTGTTTCTATGAGGTGGCTCAACAGAGTGAAATATATTCATTTTGCGATTCAATTCATGACGGACATGGCAAATAAAGGTGATGATGATCCCGCTTTACCATGAAAGTGGAACCAGATAGCGCCATATTGTCGCGCATCAGGGTTACAGCCTGTGAATCCTCCGTTAATACTTTTGGCGAAATTGCAGCTTATTCTCCCGGTTTTGCATAGCTATCTATTTATCGCTCTCTCGACGCCCTGTTCAGCGCTGCCAAAATATGCTGCGGTGAGCACACTGAAATAACATTCACCCTCTTTGCATGGCCACAGTTCATGACATAAATACGGGAGAAAGAGAGGGCGCTTTTTAGCCCCTGCGGCGGAGGCTGACATGGGCGGGTCGCCACACCGCCTATGCCATATCTTTTCAGCGGCGCGAACACAACCCGCCAACAAGGCTCATACGCAAGGGGAGGGGGCCTTCCCCTTGCCTGCCCCGACTTGCCGCCCCCCGATGCATATCACTCCTGTCATGACCCTCCCTGTGAGGGGGCCCCGGAGTCCGCCCTGCTTTGCCGCCCTGACGTATCCCGCACTCCTTGCGATGCAGCCGGCTCATCTTCCCCGCACCACCCTTATTTGTGCTCTTTGTCATCAACTGCCGTTATTGCGACCTGGGTCGGGGTTTGGGTGGATTATTAACTGTATGATTAATAATGAAATCAGGGACCCTGCCGACGAGCAGCACGGATCGGCACTCATCTGCCCGGGAGTGGCACATGCGATCGCATCGCGATCCCCGTCATCTGACTTCGGAGGTTTTATGCTTGGATTCATTCTGGGTGACATGTACAGCCGCACCAGCGGGTTTCGGCCACCCCCCCGCCTAGGCAAGCACTTCCCCCTCGCCCCCGACTATCAACTGCGCGGTCGCACCGGTGCCGCCATCCTGACCATGGAGACCCTGCTCGATACCCCCTATCCCCAGAAGAAGTTCAGGGCCCTGATCTATGGCGCCTTTATCGAGCGCCAGCGTCGCCTGTTTGCCGAGCAGGTGGTCATCGGCCGGATGGAGGAGGGCCAGGACCTGGCGATCGCCATCGATCTCGCCTTTATCAGCACGGCGGTGCCCATCGGTCTGCTCGCCATCTCGGAGGAGATCGCGCTGCTGACCACCCCCCGTCCCACCCAGACCCATCCCCATCAGGCGGCCTTGAGCCAGGCGCTCGACTGCACCGCCATGCTGATGTTCTATGCCAAGGTCATTCGCCAGCGCAATGCGGTGCTTGAGCACATCGGCCACCAGTTCGGCTACAGGCCGCAGGCCGGGTTGGTGGCCAGGGTGGGCCACGGCGGGGAAGATGACTATGCCGCCTTCATGGTCAATGTGATGACCTGCATCGCCCATTCGGGCTCCTTCAAAGAGGCGCTGGAGAATGGCGTCAGGATGGGCATGCACGAGCCCGCCTTTTTCTGTATCGTCGGCGCCCTGGCCTCGACCCTGTGGGGAGTGCCCAAACCCTGGGCCCATGAGATCTCTCGATTCATCCAGCGCCAGCACCCCCACTATCTCCAGATCCTGCTGCGGGGCGAAGCCAGGGTGGGCCGCAGACAGATCAACCTGGAGCCTCCCAAACCGCCGCTCTGTGCACCGGTCAAGCGCCAGGTAAACCGCTTCCTGAAGTGGGCCTTCTAGGGCCATGGGAGTGCTCTCGAGGTGCGGGCCCATGGTGCCATCCCATCGGCCCGACCCTCCTGAGGGTCATCACGGGGCTGTTATCTCACTGACCCCTGCTCCCCGGCTACCTTGCCCAAGAGGGGATGGCCAGAAAAGCCAACGGCTGCACAGGGGACAAGGGGCGGGTAGAAGGTGATCCACCTCGCCTTTTGATGTGAACGTCTTTTGATGTTTGGTGCCATACGATACCATGCAGCGTGTGTTCCTGTTGGGGGTGGTGCCGCCCATCGTCCCCGTGGCTGGCCGCTTGTCCTGTCATGCCCTCGGGATGCACAATCCGGGGCCGCCACGGCAACCCCTTATCGCCATAGCCAACAGGACGGAGTATCAGGATGGCCATTGCCATTGAGCAGTCGGACAACACACTGAGGGTGAACAAGGATCGCTACGATCTGGGCCGCATCGTCGGCGTGCAGGTAAAAGCACTCGGCTGGATGGATAGGCTCAAGAAGAGCTTGTTGCTGGGAGTGGTCACCTCCAGTGTGCTCTTTTACTTCACCCCTTCCTACGAGCAGGCGGGCAACTGGCTCATCATGCTCTTCCTGCCTCTGATGGGTTTTCTGTTTGGCGCCCTGATGGGGCTGCTCTCCTGCGCGAAATATGAGTTTTGCATCGAATTTTCCCACGCCGACGAGACGGGCGTGCAGTGGATCACCGCCGCCAGGAGTCGGCATGTCGCCGATTATGAGGCCTTCAAGGCGCAGGCGGCCAGGTTGAAAGAGCGGCTCGGGTAGGGAGCACAGAGTGACGGGTCTGCGCCATCTGGCGCCAGGCATAACAACAAGCCCGATCAGGTGCACCTGTTCGGGCTTGTTCCATTAGGGGGAGGGCGCTCGGGGAGCGGCTCAGGCGGGATAGAGGGCGCCCAGCACCGCCGGGCGGCTCGCCCCGGTCACCGCAGGCAGGTTGCCCGGCTTTCGCTGGATAAAGCGTTGTGCCAGCCAGGCAAAGGCGGCCCCTTCCACCCAGTCCGGTGCAAGGCCGAGCTGGGCGGTGCTGGTCAGATGCCAGTCGGGCAGCAGGGCAGCAAGCTCCGCCAGCAGCGGGGCGTTGTGGGCGCCGCCGCCGCAGACAAACAGCTCGGGCCGGGTTGGCGCATCACGGTGGGCGGGCAACTGGCGGGCGATGCTGTGGCAGGTGAGGGATTGCAGGGTACGCTGCACATCTGCGGGGGCGTATGTGCAGCCGTCCAGCTCGCCGTCGAGCCAGTCGAGGGTGAACATCTCACGCCCCGTGCTCTTGGGGGCGGGGGCGGCGAAGTAGGGGTGAGCCAGCAACTGCTCCAGCAGCGCAGGAACAAGCCTGCCGCTGGCGGCCCACTGGCCACCGGCATCATAGCTGTCACCGTGCGGATGGTGGCGGCGATACCAGCCGTCGAGCAGGGTATTGGCGGGGCCGGTATCGAAGCCATATACCCCTGAACCCGCCCCCCCGTCGGCCTGGCCGGGCAGCACCGAGATATTGGCAATGCCGCCGAGGTTCAGCACCACCCGAATGGCGTCGGGGCGGGCAAAGAGCGCCTGATGGAAGGCGGGCACCAGGGGGGCCCCCTGACCGCCGAGGGCCATGTCCATGGTGCGAAAATCGGCCACCACGTCGATGCCGGTCAGGGCCGCCAGCAGGGCCGCGTTGCCGATCTGCAGGGTAAAGCCGAGGGCAGGGCGGTGGCGTATGGTCTGGCCATGACTGCCGATGGCGCGAATCTCCTTGGGAGTCAGCGCCGCCTTGGCGAGCAGGGCCTGGGTGGCGGCGGCAAATTCGCGGGCCACCAGGTTATCGGCGACCCCCATGCGGTCGATTTCGTTCTCCCCCGGGGTGCAAAGCTCATGCAGGGTGCGAGCCGTATCGGCAGGGC
>NZ_CAWMFQ010000142.1:31927-34667 GCF_963866995.1 Aeromonas sp. ZOR0002
ATGCAGAGGAACGGTCTGATACCGTGTTCCACCTTGGTCGACAGCGGTCAGCTGTCGTCGCCGTTGCCCTTGTTTCTGGCCAGTTGCAGCTCGGGGCTGTCCAGCTTGGCCAGCTGGGGCATGGCCTGGGCCTTGAAGCTGGCCAGCGCCCGCCCGCTGAGAGACTCCGCCTGGGGCAGGTTGAGGGTGCGCGGGTTCTTGTGTACGCCGCCCACCACGAACTCATAGTGCAGGTGCGGGCCTGTGACCCGGCCGGTGCCGCCGAGCAGGCCGATGGTCTGCCCCTGCTTCACTCGCTGCCCCTTGTTGACGGTGCGCTTGGAGAGGTGCAGGTACTTGGTCACGTAGTTGCCCGCGTGCTTGATGAAGACGTAGTTGCCGTTGAACTGGTTGTAGCCGGCGGCCACCACGCTGCCGCCGCCCGCCGCCATGATGGGGGTCCCCACCGGCGCCACGTAGTCGATGCCGTTGTGGGGACGCACCTTGCCGGTGACCGGGTGAAGGCGGCGCGGATTGAAGTTGGAGCTGATGTATTTGAAGTTGACCGGTGCGCGCAGGAAGCTCTTGCGCATCGCCTTGCCGTCCGGGGTGTAGTAGTTGCCATCCGTGTTCAGCACGGCACGGTAGATGGCCCCCTGGTTGACGAACTCGGCGGCCAGAATGTCGCCGGAAGCAACCCGCTCGTCATCCTGGTATTTGTCCTGGTAGACCACCCGGAAGCTGTCCCCCGGCTGCAGGTCCTGGGCAAAGTCGATGTCCCAGCCGAAGATGGCGGCGAGATCCATGATCTGGTCTTCCGTCATGCCCGCTTCGACGGCGGCGCCCCAGAAGCTGGAGCGGATTTCCCCCTGGGCCACCTGTTCGCGGGTGTCGAGCTCGATCTTCACCGGCCTGGCCACGAAGCCGTCATCCCGGCGGTTCACCTTGAGCGCCTGCTCCAGGCTGTGGGGGTAATAGAGGCTGTGCAGCTCGCCGCCCTTGGTGAGCTTGAAGGTGAGCTCCTGACCGGGCTTGAGCAGGCGCAGGGTATCCGTGCCCTCGAGCTGGTCGATGAGGTGCAGATCCGTGGTACTGAGGCCCAGGCGCTGGAAGATGACCCCCATGTTGTCGCCGCTGCGCACTTTCACCTGTCTGGTGACATAGCGCGGTTTGGGCGGGGTGACGGGCTCGGCCCGTGCCAGCTGCGCCTCCTCGTCGACCTGCTGCTCGACGGCCAGTTCGTTGTCGTTGTCATCGACCCGGGTGGCGACCGCCTGTTCGCTCGGCCAGGCCGCCAGCATCATCACCATGATGCTCAGGATAAGCACCATCTTGCGGTGCCAGTGAGGGAGAGAGTTGAAGGCGTGCCAAAGGACCATGAGAAGCAGACAAAGTTGAACCCGGAAGAAGGTCGGAGTTTACCGCCTTTCCAATTGGCCCGCCATTCCAGTAATATGTCTGGCCCTGTGGAATCGTGATTGGAGAGTCAAAAAATGTCCCAGCTCGAGGTGGCGCTAGCCGAGATCAAGCGCGGAGCGGAAGAAATTCTGGTTGAAGAAGAACTGATCGCCAAGTTGAAGGAAGGGCGCCCCCTGCGCATCAAGCTGGGGATGGACCCGACCGCGCCGGACATCCACCTGGGTCATACCGTGATCCTCAACAAGCTGAAGACCTTCCAGGATCTGGGCCATGAAGTGATCCTGCTGATCGGTGACTTCACCGCCATGGTGGGTGACCCCTCCGGCAAGAACGCCACCCGTCCGCCGCTCTCCGAAGAGGCCATCAAGCACAACGCCCTCACCTATGCCGAGCAGGCGTTCAAGATCCTCGACCCGGCCAAGACCCGCATCGAGTACAACTCCACCTGGCTGAGTGAGCTGGGCGCGACCGGCATGATCAAGCTGGCGGCCAAGCAGACCGTGGCCCGCATGATGGAGCGCGACGACTTCAAGAAGCGCTACAGCAACGGCCAGTCCATCGCCATTCACGAATTCCTCTATCCGCTGCTGCAAGGCTATGACTCGGTCGCGCTGAAGGCGGACGTCGAGCTGGGCGGTACCGATCAGAAGTTCAACCTGCTGATGGGTCGCGAGCTGCAAAAAGATGCGGGCATGGCGACCCAGTGCGTGCTGATGATGCCGCTGCTGGTAGGCCTGGACGGTGTCAAGAAGATGTCCAAGTCCGCTGCCAACTACATCGGCGTACACGACGCCCCGGGGGAGATGTTCGGCAAGATCATGTCCATCACCGACGATCTGATGTGGAACTACTACGAGCTGCTCTCCTTCCGTCCGCTCGCCGAGATTGAAGAGTTCAAGGCAGGCATTGCTGCCGGCACCCTTAACCCGCGCGACGTGAAGATCTGGCTGGCCAAGGAGATCATCGCCCGTTATCACGACGAGGCGGCGGCCGAAGCGGCCCACGAAGACTTCACCCAGCGCTTCTCCAAGAACGCCATTCCGGACGACATGCCGGAAGTCGAGCTGGCACTGGAAGGGGAAGGGCTGGCCATCGCCAACCTGCTCAAAGACGCCGATCTGGTGGCCACCACCTCCGAAGCGCTGCGGATGATCAAGCAGGGCGCGGTCAAGGTGGATGGCGAGAAGCTGGACGATGGCAAGGCCCTCATCGGTGCCGGTACCGCCGTCTACCAGGTCGGCAAGCGCAAGTTTGCCCGGGTGACCGTGAAGTAAGTCGCCACCTGCGGCGCAGCCATAAGAAAGGCTATGTCCCAATTACGTGTTGCATGGGGCGCCCCAGT
>NZ_CAWMFQ010000143.1:0-7273 GCF_963866995.1 Aeromonas sp. ZOR0002
CACCTTGGCCCGCACCAGGTCGGCGATCTCCGAGCCATGGTTGACCCCGCCCACGCTGGTGGTGGAGGCGACCAGCTCGGGGGCGACCGAAGCGACGTAGCGAATGGTGGGGCCACCGTGAGAGTGGCCGATGAGGTTCACCTTCTCCGCCCCCGTGATGGCGAGCACCTGCTGCACCTGCTTGAGCAGCTGTTCACCGCGCAGCTCCGAGCTCTGGGTGGCGGAGACCTGGGCCACGTAAACCTTGGCGCCATCCCGGGTCAGGGCCTGGGGGATGCCGTAGAAGTAATCGACCCCGAGCAGCTTGTCGAAACCGAACAGACCGTGCACCAGCACTATGGGGTAGCGGGTCTGGGTATAACCGGCGCCCTGACCCAGCATGGGCAGGGCGCACAACAGCATCAATAGCCATCTTTTCATCTTCACCGTCCTTGTGAAAAAACCGGCTGCATTCTGGTCGTCACCGGGGCAGCCACCGGCCTCATGCCAGTACCGGCAGCATGGTAGCTGAACTCAAATGTATCTGTGGGTGGGATCACTAAACCGGGGATTGCAGAAAAACCCTACCCATATGGGCAAAAAAGGCGGCACCAACTATTCCTTGTGTCTGCCCATTAAATAAGTTAAATAATAATTATTATCATTTGAGTGGTCGAGTCATGACGGGAACCTGGGTGAAGGGGTGGGTCGGTACCACCGGAGCGGACAGCAGCATGGCGCACTGGAAAGCGCAGACCCTGAGTGGCAACCGCCATTTCGATGCGGGGGAGTACGCCAGGGCGCTCGACTGCTATCAGCTGGCGCTGTGGCTTGCCCGCCAGCAGTTTGCCGACTGGCACGATGCCGACGAAGCGGTGGCGGCCCTGGTGGTGGCCCATCACAACCTGGCGGATCTGCTGGTGGCCATGACCCTGCCGGATCGGGCCGCCGACCTGCTGTGTCACATCCATGATTGCCTGCTGGCCACCAGCCAGTCCCCCACCAGTTCCGCTGCCCTGCGGGAGGCGGCTGTTCGCCACGCCCGCAGCACCCGTACCGAGCTGCTCGCCTTTCTGGGCAAACACGGTCATCACGACGGCATCCAGCGCAGCCTGGGTCAATGTCTGTGTCAGACCGGCTCTGCCCATCAACTGCATTGAGCCCAACAGGAGAGACAATGAACATGAGCCATACCCTGCCAGCCCTTCCTTACGCTTATGACGCGCTGGAACCCCATATCGATGCAAAGACCATGGAGATCCATCACAGCCGTCACCATCAGACCTACATCAACAACCTCAATGCCGCCCTGGCCGATCTGCCGGAGCTGGCTGCCCTGCCGCTGGAGGCATTGCTTGCCCGTATCGACAGCCTGCCGGCCCAGGTGCAGGGGGCGGTGCGCAATCACGGCGGCGGTCACGCCAACCACAGCCTGTTCTGGCAGGTGATGAGTCCGCAGGGCGGCGGCGAGCCGGACGGCGAGCTGGCCGCAGCGATCGAGCGGGATCTGGGTGGGCTGGAATCCTTCAGACAGGCCTTTACCCAGGCGGCGTTGAGCCGTTTTGGCAGCGGCTGGGCCTGGCTGGTGGTCGATGGGCGCGGCAAGTTGCAGGTGGTGAGCAGCGCGAACCAGGACAGCCCCCTGATGGAGGGGCTCACCCCCATACTCGGGCTGGATGTGTGGGAGCATGCCTACTACCTCAAGTACCAGAACAAGCGTCCCGACTACATAGCCGCGTTTTACAACGTGATCGACTGGGACGAGGTGGCACGGCGTTACGTGGCGGCGCTGGCCTGACGCCCCATTTCACCTGATGAAAGAGACCCGCCTGTTGGCGGGTCTCTGCTATTGAGGGGTCGGCGCGCTGCTGGCAGCCGGATTATCCACGGGTGTTGCTTCGCTCGGCACGGCTGCGCTGGTGGCTGGTGCACCGCTGGTTGCAGCCGCTGCACTGGTGGCGGTTGCCGCGCTCACGGCCGTTGCCTGCTTGGCCTTCGGCTGATGAGGGGGCGGTGCAATGGGCAGGTAGGGCTGGCTTGCCCCTATGGTGCTCAACGCCTGGCAGGGGACCGGGCCGCCGATGACGATGGGCTCGCCGAGGAACTTGGGCCCCTTGTCCAGCACGTAGAGGTCCAGCAGCCCCATCAGGCGGGCGAACACCTCGCGCACCCGGGTCTTGATGCCCTGATAGGCGCTGGGATCCACGGCGTTGAAGCCGACCGCCTCGATGCCGAAATGGCGGGCGATGAAGATGGCGCGCTCGTTGTGAAAGGCCTGGGAGACCACGGTGAAGTGGGCCTGACCGAACACCTCCTTGGCACGCACGATGGAGTCCAGAGTCCGAAAGCCGGCGTAGTCGCTGTAGATGGCGTTGGCCGGGATGCCGGCCTGGATCAGGGCCCGCCGCATCTGGCGCGGTTCGTTGTACTGCACGGTGGCGTTGTCGCCGGAGACCAGGATGTAGTCCACCTTGCCGTTGTTGTAGAGCTCGGCGGCGGCCTTGATCCGGTATTTGAAGTAGTGGTTCGGGCTGCCGCCAATCAGGTATTTGGAGGTGCCGAGCACCAGGGCGACCCGGTTGTAGGGCACCGCGTTGACGTCGTCGTAGGTGTAGTGACGGGCGTCCGAGACGGTCCACTCGCTGTAGCCAAGCAGGGCGGCGATGGAGGCCAGCAACAGGCAGAGGCAGGCGAGCAGGATCTTGGCAAACTTCTTCATGCGCGGTGCGGTTCGGGTCTGAAGTAAGAGAAGACAGGGGGCCATTCTATTACAAGTTGTTGTGGCGCGTCAGGTTTGATGGCGGCGCAGGGGCTCACTCGGGCAGAGGTTGTCGCAGCGCGCGCCAGGATCCCGGGCTTATCAAACGGCGCCATAAACAAGGGGCGGCCATGGCCGCCCCTTGTCATCGCCGTCTCGTTCTCAGTGGGAAGAGTCGTTGGCCTTGCACTCGTCGGAGTCCTTGTTGGCTTCCCACCAGGGCAGCAGCTCGCGGCCGAGCCACTGCTGGTAGGCCTCGCTGTCATTGGCAATCAGCTGGTCCAGCTCGGCTTCGAAGGCGCTCATGGCCTGCTCTCGATCCGGGCCTCGCAGGGCCCGGGCCATGGCCAGCCAGCTGGCGCCGCGACCGGTCTCGTTCAGGAAGCGGTGCACCGTGTAGGACCAGGAGTAGACCATCTCGCCGCCCTTGTCGTAATCCAGGTGCAGGATGTCGGCGAGGGCCGGACGATCGCTGGCCGGGCGGCCGGTGACGTTGTCCAGACCGCGGGCGAAGCACTGGCCGTGGGCGATGAACTCCGCCAGCCCTTCCGACCACCAGGTGGTGCGGTTGAGCGGGTAGTGGCCGAAGCTGCCGTACTGGTTGAAGCGGCCGTCCAGGTAGTGCACGTACTCGTGGCGCAGGTTCCACACCTGGAATGCAGGGCGCTTCCACTCCGCCTCGTAGGCGAAGAAGCGGGCCTGGTTGCCGGGGCGCGCCGGATCCCCTTCGAGGTAGATACCGCCGTTGTCGGTGGAGACGCCGCCGAACAGGGCACTGCCGTAGCGTTTCCAGTCAGCGGAGGAGTCGAAGATCACCAGTTCCAGCGCCTCGTTGTGATCATCCGCCACCGGCTGCCAGCCGGTCTCCATCTGCTGGTGGAACTGCTGCTCTTCGGCACCCAGTTCACGGCAGATCCCCTCGGCCTGGCTCATGGTCAGATCCTGGGCCCGCAGGCGCAGGGTCGGCGAGCAGGTGTGCTCGAACGGCAGCACGTCCTCCACCCGGACAGGGGTGCAGAGCCCGGCGAAGTCACCGCTGATGCAGGCTTCGCTGGTGCGGTCCGTGTAGGTCAGGTAGTAGGTGGAGAGGGTCAGTGACATGTCTTCCAGCAGGTCCTGACTCTGCTGGCCACCGGGGATCAGGTCGTGGTGGCGAACCAGTGCGATGACGGAGTCATCCAGCAGCTTGCGGTAGCCGTCGAGCTCGTCCGGGCGGGTATAGCGGGCGACCCGGTAGAGACGGGTGTAGGCATCCAGCACGTTGTTGAGCAGGAACAGATCGGCGCCATCCCTTCCTTGCCACAACGCGAGTTCGCTCATGCCGAGGGCGTGCAGCTGCTTGCGCAGCTCGCCATCCTGCGCTCGGAAGTCGTTGGCGAAGGGGTCGCTGTAGTCGCTGGCGAAGTCGAGGAAGTTGAGCAGATCGAACAGGCCGGTTGCCCAGGCGTGCTGACCGTTGATCTCGCTGGCATGGCGGGTGCTGTAGGCCAGCATCTGGTTGAACTCGCCGAGCAGGGTGCCAAAACGGCTCTGCACTGCCGGGCTCTTGAACTGACCGTGCAGGGCGATGCTCCAGGCACCGATCACGGAGCCCACCTCATCGGTGGGTTGCTCCGGGAAGAGCAGCGGATGGGCACCGAGCGCGGTCAATGCCTCGGCCAGCGCCTCGGCGGCGGCCGGGCCGTCTTCCTTGTGCTTGCCGTAGTTGTGGTAGTTGTGGGCACGCACGTATTCCAGCAGCAGCTTCATGGCCGGATGAGCCGGCTGATTGGCCGCCAGCAGGCTCTGGATGCCGCGGGACACGGCCAGCAGCTTGGTGTCATCGTGACCATAGTTCTCCTGCCAGACCGGCGCGGGCTGGCCACTGGCATCCTGCACTATCCTGGCCGCTTCGGCGTCCAGCAGTTCGGTGCCCGGCAGATCCGGCTCGGAGCAGGCGCGGCCGTCGGCACGGCGACAGTCGAGCTGCTCTTCCTTGCTGGCCAGCACGATGGGGCGGTTGAGCACCCGGTTCTCCTGCCACTCGGTTGTTTCCGGCAGGGTCTGCCATTCGCTGCCCCCCACCGGGTATTGATAGCCGGTGTCCTTCAAGACCACCTGCACTTCGCTGCCGGCGGGCAGGGTCTGACGGCACACCCGATAGCTGATGGTCTTGTCCTCTTCCTGACGGGTCTGGGGTTCATCGCACTCCTGCTGGGCCTTGATCTCGTCCAGCAACCAGGTGTACTGGCGCCAGACGTGCAACTCGCTCACCTGCTTGGCGGCCTGGCTGCCCGCGATGGGCTGCAGGCGGAAGAAGATCTGCTCGAGGCGACCATCCCGTTCGTTGGGGGTCTCTTCCAGCACCTTCAATTGCTGCCAGTTTTGCGGCCGGTACTGCCATGCCTGCTCGGCGCAGCGACCTTCGGCGTTGAGCTCACAGCGATCCAGCTCCTGCTCGCTGTGACCCAGAATGACCCGCTCAGCCAGCGGTAGACGATCCTGACGCGGCGCGGTCGGGGTGCCCGCCAGCGGCTCCCAGCGGCCCTGCTTCATGCCGTAGCCATAGTCATAGCTGCTGGCCGGGACGGCCTTGCCGGCCGGTACCACCTCTTCACAGCTGAGGTAGCGGATCTGCCAGCCCTGCTCGATCTTGAGTTGCGGCTCGCCGCACTGCTGCTCTGCCAGCGCGGCCAGGTTGGCATCGCGCCAGTCGAAGCGGCGATACACCCTCAACTGCTGATAAGGGGCGTCGCCGCTGCGGGCGCTCAGTTCAAAGGTCACTTCGGTGAGACGATCCCCCAGCTGACGGCTGGATTCGCCTTTGAGTTGATACTGTTGCCAGTCGGAGGGGGAGTAGTTGGCCAGCGCCGAAGTGGCGAGCAGACCGGGGGCTGCCAGGAGCAGCAGCCGGGGAGAGAGGTGCTTCATCATGATCCCTTTGGTGGATGGAGAGGCGTGGGGACCAGAGAGGGTATTGGGCTCCAAAGGAATATCAATTGGCCAGATGGCGCAGCGGAATGATGCATTCGGGAGCAAACAACATAAAAACAGCCCCAAAGGGGGCTGTGTTGATAGCAAGGACTGCGCCCCATATGGGGGAGGCGTCACTCCTCTTGTCGCAAGCTGCGGGCGAGCAGGGTGCGGGAGGGTTTCAGATTGCCGCCGAGATCCGGCCAGGGATGCCACTGGTCCGGCACCATGAAGCCGGGTAACGACACCCTGATCCAGGCGGCCAGTTCGGCATAAGAAACGGGGGCCCCGAGCCAGTCGATAAAGGCGGCGGGCCTATGCCCCCACTCGTCGCTCGGCACCGGCACCACCAGGGCCTGGGCCACGGCGGGGTGATCCACCAGCCGCTGTTCTATGGTCTCGGGCTGGATGTTCTCCCCCCCCGAGATGAAGAGGTTGTCGAGCCGCCCCTCCACCACCAGATCGCCCCCCGGAGTGAGGCGGCCCTTATCCCGGGTGTGGAACCAGCCCTCTTCATCGAGGGGGCGCACCAGCTCGCCCTCCCTGAAATAGCCGGCAAACAGGGTCTCACCGCGCACGCAGATCTCCCCCTGGCGGATGCAGACCTCCCGCCCCGGCAGCGGGCGACCCACCACGCCGGCGGCGCAGGGTTGCCCGGTGCAGACCTGGCTGCCCATCTCGGAGAGGCCATAGCTCACCTTGGGCTCCAGCCCCAGAGCGGTCAGCCGGTTGACCAGGGGCGCCGGGATGGCGGCGCCCCCGAGCAGCAGCTCTCGCACCCGGGTGCGGGATGGGTCGAACCCCTGTGTCAGCAGGCGCCAGAGCTGGGTCGGCACCAGCGAGAGGTGGGTGATGGGCTGATCCTCTAGCCGCGCCTTGAGGGGCCGGGTGCGATCGTCCAGCACCAGGGCGGCTCCTGCCAGGAAGACCCGGAACAGGATGGCGTAACCGCCGACGTGAAACAGCGGCAGGGAGAGCAGCCAGCCGCAGGCTTCGTCCAGGGGGATCAGGGTGGCGGAACCCCGGGCCGAAGCGAGGTGGTTGGCGAGGCGGTGGACCACCGCCTTGGGGGTACCGCTGGATCCCGAGGTGAGGATCATGTTGTTCGGCTGGTCGGGTACCAGCGGGAACTCCCCATCTGCGGCCAGCTCGTCCGTGAAGTCGAGGCTGAGGGCTTGCCAGTCGCCCGCCGGGATCTCGCCTGCCGACCAGAATGCCCGGGCCTCGAGCTGGCTCGCCAGTTCGCTGTGTCTGGTTGCCGGAAAGGCGGGATTGAGGGGGCAGAAGACGATGCCGCTGCGCACGCAGGCCCAGGCCAGCAACACATCCTCCAGGGCGCCGCGCACCACGGCGGCGAGATGATCTCCCCGTTCCAGCCCGGCCCGGGCGAGCTGATTGCACAGGCTGTTGAGGCGCAGGTCGAGGCGCTGGTAGCTAAGAGGCTCCCCGCTGTGGATGGCAATGCGATGAGGGACCAGTGTCGCCCAGCGTCGTACCGGGCAGGTTTCCTGCCGTGGGATCTGACGGGTCACCATGGGTCAGTCACGGTGAAACAGGGGGTCCATCCTGCCCGGATCACTGTGA
>NZ_CAWMFQ010000144.1:0-270 GCF_963866995.1 Aeromonas sp. ZOR0002
CCCCCTGGTTCGCCTCCGTCATCTCGGTGCCGGTCACGGCGCTGATGACCGGATTCGCCCCGTCGCCGATGGCAACGCTCAGGGTGGAGGAGACTTTATCTCCGTCACTGTCGGTGAGGGTAAAGCCCGCCTTGAGCAGACTGTCTGCACTCCCCTGATCCAGCGGCTGGTTCAGGGTGAAGACGTAGTGACCGTTCTGATCCAGCGTCAACGTGAAGACGTTCTGGCCGTTGACGGCGCCGCTGATGCTGTTGCCGCTGATGGTGATGA
>NZ_CAWMFQ010000145.1:0-3305 GCF_963866995.1 Aeromonas sp. ZOR0002
TGTACGCCGTCTTGCGCGCGAGTTCGGTGTCAACCTGGCCAAGGTGAAAGCCTCCGGTCGCAAGGGTCGCATCGTCAAAGAAGACGTGCAGGCTTACGTGAAGGATGCGGTCAAGCGCGCCGAGTCCGCTCCGGCTGCCGGCACCGGCACTGGCAACGGCATGAGCGTCGTGGCCTGGCCGAAGGTTGATTTCAGCAAGTTCGGCCCTGTCGAAGAGCTGGAACTGACCCGTATCCAGAAGATCTCCGGTCCTGCCCTGCACCGCAACTGGGCCATGATCCCCCACGTCACCCAGTTCGACGAAGCCGATACCACGGATCTGGAAGCGTTCCGCAAAGAGCAGAACATCCTGGCCGAGAAGCAGAAGCTGGACGTGAAGATCACCCCGCTGGTGTTCATCCTGAAGGCGGCCGCCAAGGCCCTGGAAGCCCATCCGCGCTTCTGCAGCGCCCTGTCCGAAGACGGCAGCAAGCTGATCATGAAGAAGTACATCCACATCGGTGTGGCGGTGGATACCCCCAACGGCCTGGTGGTTCCGGTGGTTCGCGACGTCAACAAGAAGGGTATCCACGAGCTGTCCCGCGATCTGGCCGAGATCTCCAAGAAGGCCCGTGCCGGCAAGCTGACCGCTGCCGACATGCAGGGCGGTTGCTTCACCATCTCCAGCCTGGGTGGCATCGGCGGTACCAGCTTTACCCCGATCGTCAACGCGCCGGAAGTGGCCATCCTGGGCGTCTCCAAGTCCGAGATGAAGCCGAAGTGGAACGGTAAAGAGTTCGTGCCGCGCCTGATGCTGCCGCTGGCTCTGAGCTACGACCACCGCGTCATCGATGGCGCCGACGGTGCCCGCTTCATCACCACCCTGAGTGGTGTGTTGTCCGACATTCGTCGACTGGTCCTGTAAGTGAGAGGGCGGGCCCAGAGCCCGCCCTTTTTGCTTCTCATTTCGTTAACAGGATTGTAAACTTGCCCCGTTTTTTTCACGGCTGCAGCGGCCTTGTTTGGCATAAGACTGTGCTGTCCGGGGATATAAGAACGACAAAGAGGTCATGATGAGTAAAGAAATCAAAACCCAGGTCGTAGTACTGGGTGCTGGCCCTGCCGGTTATTCCGCTGCCTTCCGTGCGGCTGACTTGGGTCTGGATACCATTATCGTCGAGCGTTACTCCACCCTGGGTGGCGTCTGCCTGAACGTGGGTTGCATCCCGTCCAAGGCACTGCTGCACGTCGCCAAAGTCATTGAAGAAGCCAAGGCGCTGGCCGAGCACGGCATCGTCTTCGGTGCCCCGCAGACCGACATCGACAAGGTGCGTCTGTGGAAAGAGAAGGTCATCAACCAGCTGACCGGCGGTCTGGCTGGCATGGCCAAGATGCGTAAAGTCCAGGTTGTTAACGGCTTTGGCAAGTTCACCGGCCCGAACACCCTGGAAGTGGAAGGCGCCGACGGCAAGACCACCGTCACCTTCGACAACGCCATCATCGCCGCCGGTTCCCGTCCGGTGAAGCTGCCGTTCATCCCCCATGACGACCCCCGCGTATGGGACTCTACCGATGCGCTGGAACTGACGACCGTTCCTGGCAAGCTGCTGGTCATCGGTGGCGGCATCATCGGTCTGGAGATGGGTACCGTGTACTCCTCCCTGGGTTCCGAGATCGACGTGGTGGAATTTGCCGACCAGCTGGTACCGGCTGCCGACAAAGACATCGTCAAGATCTACACCAAGCGCGTTGCCAAGAAATTCAACATCATGCTGGAGACCAAGGTCACCGCCGTTGAAGCCCGTGAAGACGGCCTGTACGTCTCCTACGAAGGCAAGCACGCCCCGGCCGAGCCGGTTCGCTACGACAACGTGCTGGTTGCCGTAGGCCGTGTACCGAATGGCAAGATGCTGGATGCCGAGAAGGCCGGTGTTGCCGTCAACGAGCGCGGTTTCATCGAGGTCGACAAGCAGCTGCGTACCAACGTGGCTCACATCCACGCCATCGGCGACATCGTCGGTCAGCCCATGCTGGCCCACAAGGGTGTTCACGAAGGCCACGTGGCGGCCGAAGTCATCGCCGGCAAGAAGCACTACTTCGACCCGAAAGTGATTCCGTCCATCGCCTATACCGAGCCTGAGATGGCCTGGGTGGGTCTGACCGAGAAGGAAGCCAAGCAACAGGGTCTGAACTTCGAAGTCGCCACCTTCCCGTGGGCTGCTTCCGGTCGCGCCATCGCGTCCGACTGCTCCGACGGCATGACCAAGCTGATCTTCGACAAGGAGAGCGGCCGCGTCATCGGTGGTGCCATCGTGGGCACCAACGGCGGTGAACTGCTGGGTGAAATCGGTCTGGCCATCGAGATGGGTGCCGACGCCGAAGACATCGCGTTGACCATCCATGCTCACCCGACTCTGCACGAGTCCGTGGGTCTGGCTGCCGAAGTGTTCGAAGGCTCCATCACCGACCTGCCGAATGCCAAGGCCAAGAAGAAAAAATAATCTTCTGCCCGTTTCATAAGAAAAGCCGCTCCATGGAGCGGCTTTTTGTTGTCTGTCTTTCGGCACCCTGCGGTTAGCAGCGCCCCTTCTTGGCCTGTCCCGGTGGGCAGAAGGTACCGTCGCCTCCGCGATCCCCATCACTGACCCGGATCCGGGTATCGTCCACGCTCACATCGGCCCCGTGTACCCGCACGGGCCCGCTGCTGCAGGCACTGAGCAGCCCCCCCAGCACTATCATCACGACCAGCTTGCCCATCATTCCTCCTCGCGTTTTCCTGATTATGAGGCATGTATCAGGGCGGTGGGAGACGGCGTATCCCCCGTGCGTCACGGCTTGCCGTGGTCATGAAGAAGGGCGCCGAAGCGCCCTGGTGCGGGTCAGGAAGAGGTGCCGGACGCTCAGAGGCGGAAGTTGCCGACCAGCTTGTCGAGCTCACCGGAGAGGTGCTGCAGGTTGCGGCTCGACTCGGTCAGGTGATGGGCGATGTCGGCGGTCTCCATGGTGAGCTGGTTGATGTCCTCCACGTTGCGGTTGATCTCCCCGACCACGCTGGACTGCTCTTCGGTGGCGGTGGCGACCTGGATGTTCATGTCGCTGATCTGGGTGATGTGTCCGGTGATCTGGTCGAGGGCGCCGTTGGCCTCGTCGGCCTGGGTCACCACCCGCAGGCTCTGGTTGCGGCCCTGGGCCATGGCGCTGACGGCGCGGGCGCTCTGCTCCTGGAGGCTGTTGATCATGCCCTGGATCTCGGCGGTGGAGGCGGCGGAGCGGCTGGCGAGGTTGCGCACCTCGTCGGCCACCACGGCGAAGCCACGGCCCTGCTC
>NZ_CAWMFQ010000145.1:3315-4704 GCF_963866995.1 Aeromonas sp. ZOR0002
GAGGATGCTGCCGATGGAGTCGGTCTGGCTCGCCAGGGACTCGATGACCCCGGCGACCTGTTCGATTTCACCGGAGAGGCCGACGATGCCGTGACGGGCCTGGGCGACGACCTGGGCCCCCGCATCGGCCTGCTCGTTGGCCTGCTTGGCGACGTCGGCGGCGAGAGACGCATTGCCGGCGATCTCGGTGACGGTGGCCCCCATCTCGTGGATGGCGGTGGCGACCTGGACGGTGCGATCCCGCTGGGCGGTGCAGTTGTGCTGGGTGAGCTGGGCCTTGGCGGCCACCTCGCTGGCGGTGGCGGCCACCTGGCGGGAGTTGCTCGCCACCTGCACGATGGCCCCGTGGATCCGGGTCACGAACTGGTTGAAGCTGTGGGCAATCTCGGCCAGCTCGTCCTTGCCGGTGAGACTGGCGCGGCTGTCGAGGGCGAGGTGGCGGGCCACCTCGCCAATATGGGATTGCAGGAAGGAGACCCGGCGGCGCAGCCCGATGAGGATGAGGGTCGAGACGAGCAGCGAGATGGCGATGGCGATGACGATGATGGCGATCATCTGGGTACGACCGCTGTCATAGCTGTTTTCGCTCAGGTCGTTGCGATGCTGGGCCTGACCTATCAACCCGTCGAGCAGCTCATTGGCGCCTTTGCGCATGACCCCGTAGCTCTGGCTGTAGCGATCCCGGTAGATGGCGCGTGCCTCGTCCATCTTGTTGTCAGAGAGCGCCTGCAACATGGGGGTCAGCTCCTCCCGCTCCACCCGGGTGAATTGATCGAGCAGGGTCTGGGCCTTGGCCCGGGCGTCCGGATCGACCTGAGCCTTGACGGCCTGCTCCATGGCCTGGCGCATCTCGGGAATGTCTTCCTCGCGGGTCTCCTTGACCCGGGTCAGCACCCCCTTTTCGTCGCGCAGGGAGGTGTCCTGCAGCAGCATCATGTCGATGCCGACGCGCATGCGCGGGATGCGGGAGGCCACTTCCGCCATGGCCCGCATGGGGGTGGCAGTATTCTGGAACAGCTCTTCGGCCTGCTGCCTGATGTTGTCCATGCTGCGCAGACTGGCGGCGCCAACCAGCAGCAGGGCGAGACAGGGCACGGTGACGGCCAGGATCAGTTGGGTTTTGATGGTGAGGTTGCCTGCCAGCATGTTGACTCCTTGGTGTGTTGCTGTGTCGCTACTGTAGCGGCTTGTCATGACGGTTCGCCGTCATGGGGGTCGGTATTCCCTGTCGACCCGGTGAAAAAAGGGCGCCGCAGCGCCCTTTCATCTTATAACCGGAAGTTGCCGACCAGCTTGTCGAGCTCGCCGGAGAGCTGCTGCAGGCTGCGGCTGGACTCGGTCAACTGGTGGGCGATGTCGGCGGTCTCCATGGTGAGCTGGTTGATGTCC
>NZ_CAWMFQ010000146.1:0-40407 GCF_963866995.1 Aeromonas sp. ZOR0002
GGGATAGCCTCACCCTCTGGCCGGTGGCCGAACGCGCCTGCGTCATCGACCCCACCGACCCGCGCGACATGCAGCGCATGCTCGACCTGATGAGCAATGACGACCTGGCCGACCTGATGAAGCTGACCCTGGCTTCCGTCACCCGGCGCACCAAATCGCTGATGCAGCCACGCTAACCAGCGCCAGTTTCAACCAACAACCCCAGCCCTCGTGCTGGGGTTTTTGTTTTTAACCACCACAGGACCCAGACCATGAAAAATCTGACCGAAGCCCAGCTGATGGGCTTTCGCGGCGCGATGGTGCCACCCACCCGCCGCAAGTACCACGTAGACGCAGCCCCATCCGCCGAACAGGCGCGTATGGCCCGCAACAAAGCCTCTGCCCGCCGCGCCATCGAGGAATATCACGAAGCGCGAGCCCTTCGGCGTGAAATGGAGCTCTAGCCATGACCAATGAAACCACCCTGCTCGCCCTGCTGGAGAGCCGCGAAGCCGAGGCAAACGCCAAAGCCGAGTGGATCGCCGAGTGGGTAGCCACCAACCGACCACTACTGATGGCAGGCATGCTGAGCACCGACCCAGCAACCCTGCTTTGTGAGCTCAACCCCGACCAGCATCGCCAGTACAACCAAGCCATCTGGCTGCTGATGAACGATGGCGACCACTCCCATCTGGTGCAGTTCGTCCAGCAGGTGGTAGATGCCGGCCTTTCCGACCTTGCCAATGAGGCATGGGGGTATCACCTAGCCGATCTGCACGACGCCATGAGCGACGAGCAGTTTGAGCAGTATCAGCACAGGAGCGCAGCATGAACGCCGCCGTCGATACCAGCCTGTCCCTGCCGCAAGGGCTGGTGCTGGGCCTCTCTAATGAGGAGTACCACTCCGGCCCAGGCATCAGCAAATCCCAGCTCGACGACATCGCCGAGAGCCCAGCCACCTACATCTGGCGCAAAAGCGCGCCGGTCGATGAGGAAAAGCTCAAGGCGCTGGATATGGGGACCGCCCTGCACTGCCTGCTGCTGGAGCCGGAAGAGTTCAGGGATCGCTTCATCATCGCGCCTGAGTTCAACCGCCGCACCAACGCTGGCAAGGATGAAGAAAAGGAGTTTTTGGCCAACTGCGCCGAGCTGGGCAAGACCATCATGACTGCAGAGGATGGGAGAAAGCTGCAGCTGATGCGCGAAAGCGTGTTCGCTCACCCTGACGCCAGATGGTTTCTGGAGCAAGACGGGATCTGCGAGGGTTCGCTCTACTGGACTGACCGCGAGACAGGGGAGCTCTGCCGTTGCCGGCCAGACAAGAAGCTCAACAACTACCCAATTATGGCGGACGTGAAGAAGGTAGACGACATGTCCCGCTTCGAGCGCCACGTCGAGGAGTTCCGCTACCACGTTCAGGACGCAATGTACTCTGACGGATTTCGCGAGATTTACGACGAGATCCCGGAATTCATCTTTATCGCGGTCAGCTCATCCATTGAGTGCGGCCGCTACCCAGTGCGGGTTCGCCCGCTGGAGCAGGAGTGGAAAGAGGCTGGTAAAGACCTCTACCGCCGCGACCTGAGCAAATTCCACGAGTGCCGCGTCAATAACGACTGGCACGACCTGATACCACTTACCCGCCCGGCATGGGCAAGGAGAGCAGCGTGAACAACACCCAGATTGCCGAATACGGTAACCAGCAAACCGCAGTGGCCCCGCAGGGCATGGGGCAAAACCTCACCCTCGACGTGGCCAGCATGAACTCCATGGTGAGCCTCGCCAACATCATGGCCACCGGCAAGGCAACCATCCCGCAGGAATACCGCAACAGCCCTGGCGACTGCTTGGCAGTAGTGATGCAGGCGGTACAGTGGGGGATGAACCCGTTTGCAGTAGCCCAAAAGACCCACTTCGTATCTGGAAAAATTGGCTACGAGGCGCAACTGGTCAACGCCGTGATTACCGCCCTCGCCCCCACCAAAGACCGCCTCCACTTCGAGTGGTTCGGGGATTGGAGCAAGGTGATCGGCAAGTTCGATATCAGAAAGGGGGATAAAGGTGAATATCGCGTCCCCAGCTGGACACTGAAAGATGAAGAGGGCCTTGGCATCAAGGTCTGGGCCACCATCAAGGGTGAGGATGAGCCGCGGATGCTGGAGCTGTTCTTGGCTCAAGCGCGCACCCGCAACTCCACGCTCTGGGCTGATGACCCGCGCCAGCAGTTGGCGTATCTGGCCACCAAGCGCTGGGCGCGCCTCTACTGCCCGGATGTCATCATGGGCGTCTACACGCCGGACGAGTTCGAAGGTGAGCGGGTCGAGCGTGATGTGACTCCGCCGTCGTCTGGCAGCCGTGCGCTCGACGCCATGCGCTCACAGCGGACGGTTATTGAGGCAGAACCGCATCAGCCAGAGCCCCAGCAGGTTGTTGATACCGCTGAGCCAGTTGACCACGCCAGCGCATACGCCGACCACTGCGCCGCCATCGAGGGCGCATCCTCCGGCGAGGAGTGGCAAAGAGCCTACACTGCCGCGTGGGAGTGGGCCAACGGCACCGGCGACCCGCAGATAGTCAAAGGCATCAAGCAGATCGCTGGAGAACGCAAGCGCCAACTTGACCAGGCGCAAGCGTAAACAACTTCAACCCATCCAGCCCGCCAGCCAGCGGGCTTTTTTATGGCCGAGCGCCACAAGGACCCCGACATGACCGAACAAGCCAAGACCGACACCGCCCAGACCCAGCTGGTTGTAATCGAACCGACCACCGCCGTTGCCCTGTTTACCGAGGGGCAAGGTGTGACTGAGCTGCTGGCAGATATCCGCCAGAAAGCATCCAGCCTGGTACCTGATGTGACCACCGTAAAAGGGCGTAAAGAGATCGCCAGCATCGCCTATGCCGTCGCCAAGACCAAAACCTATCTGGACGGGATCGGCAAAGAGCTGACCGACCAGTACAAAGAGATCCCCAAACGCATCGACGCCAACCGCAAAGTGCTGCGCGACACGCTGGACGCCCTGAAAGACGAGGTGCGCGCCCCGCTCACCCAGTACGAAGCGGCAGAAGAAGCCCGGGTTGCCGCCCTCAAGGAGCGCATGACCGCCTTCTCCGATGCCAAGCAGGCCACCGCAGAGCTGCCTAGTACCGAGCTGGAGCACTACCTGCAGCAGATTGATGCGATCGCCATCGACGACAGCTGGGAAGAGATGACCGCCCAAGCTGGTGTGGCCAAGGATGCCGCTGTGCTGCACCTGCGCACCGTCATCGAGAAGGCAAAAGAGCGTGAAGCACAAGCCGCCGAGCTGGAGCGCCTGCGCCAAGAGGCTGCCGCCCGCGAGCAGGAAGATCGTGAACGCCGCATCGCAGAGCAGGCTGCCGCCGCCGAGGCCCAGCGCCAAGAGCAGGCCCGCCTCGATGCCGAGCGCCGCGAGCGCGAAGCAAAAGAGCGCGAGCAGCAAGCCATCCGCGACGCCGAAGCAGCAGAGAAGGCCCTCCAGGAGGCAGAAGCCCGCCGCATTGCCGAAGCAGAGCAGGCAGAGCAGCGCCGTTTGCAGGCCGAAGAAGATGCCCGCCGCCAAGCCGAAGAGGCCGCAGCCCGCGCCGCAGAGCAAGAGCGTCAGCGCATCGCACAGGAGCAGGCTCGCCAGCAGGAGGAAGAACGGCGCCGCGCTGCTGATGTGGAGCACCGCCGCACCATCAACAACGCCATCCTGATGGATCTGATGGGGCTTGGCATCGAGGAGGATAAGGCCATCCACCTCATCAAGCAGATCGCCGGCAACAAGATCGAGCACCTATCCATCAACTACTGAGGTTTACATGAAATTTGCCCAAGCCTACCTCACCACCGTGGAGCGCGATAAGGCGATCGATGCGTACCGCAAGCGCGGCGCCACCGTAAAACCGGACGGCCAGCGCGCACTGATCGTGCTAGCCACTCGCTGGGTTGACAGCGAAAACCTGCATGCCCGCTACCAGAAACCGCGCCATCATTAACAGGACCCCGAACCATGACCACCGAACTGAACCCCAGCGAGGCGACCAGCCTTGCGCTAACCACCCTCACTACCCAGATCCGCAACATCCTGCTGATGCCTGACGGCCCGGCCAAGGCAGCCATCGGCAGCTTTGAAACCCTGCTCACCGCCAACCTGACCATGATCAGCGAGGCTGCCAACGCCCATATCGACGAGTTCAACGGGCTCATCGACCAGCTGGAAGCCCGGGATGGCGAGCTCAATGACCAGATCGCACTGGTCAGCCAGCTGCGCCAGCAGGTAGCCGAAGCCGAGCAGCGCACTGCAGACGCTCAAGAAGAGGCCAGCGCCAAAGCTGAACAGGCTGAAAATGCCGTCTACGCAGCAAACCGCAAGGCTGACGGAGCTCAGGCAGACCTCAACGCTGCCAACGTCCAGATCCGCGAGCTGGAACGCACCATCAAAGCCTATAAGGCGATGGATCCGGAAGGCTTGAAGCGCAAGGTGGCGGAGCAGCGCAAGAAGCTGGAAGAGCGCCTGAACGCCATCAACGCCAGCAAGAACGAAATCAGCGGGTACCGCCGCGACAACACCCGACTTTCCCGCAGCGTGACCGAGCTGACCGCCATCATCAACCAGCAGCAGGCCGATCTGGACGAGCGACAGCAGGTCATCAACGACATGGCCCAATTCAAGGAGATCAGCCTGTTGTGGGGCAAGCACCTGCGCAATCACTACCCTGACGGCAATGGCATCCGCTGGAATGTCTACCTGGTAGAGGGCGGCATCCAGTCTGACAAGAGCTACCTGCTGAACGATCTGGATTGGAAGCTCCACGCCATGCGCTCAGACGCCACCGGTTGCACCGTGATGCTGAGCGAGTGGATGAGTCCGATATTTCCGAGCGCCATCGCCAGAGACATCCCGATGGAGGCGATCCGCGACATCCACGCCTTCATGCTCGATGCACTGGCCATCACCCACCCTCACCTGCAACCCCGCGCCGAGTGGGCGCAGACAGTCCACATCAGTGAAATTGGCCTCAACGCCAAGGTGCAGGGGCTGCTGGAGGGCGCTGGCATCACCGACCTGTGGAAGCTGATGGTTAACCAGAGCGACAAGCTGCTGGCAATCAAGGGCATTGGCGCCAAGCTGGCCGATCAGATCATCAGCGCCGGTCAAGCCGCGGTTCGCCAGTGGGAGAAAGAGCAGGCCGAGGCCAGCCAGCAACAGGAACAGCACAAGGAGGCGGCATGAAACAGGAGATCCTGCTTTACCTGCTGGAGACTATCGCCAGCACTGAGGCTGATGACATTGATGGCGACGGCTTCGATATGGTGTGGGAAGACGACCTTGGCCGCGAGGGGTGGAGCACCGAATCCATCACCGAAACAGCTGAGCGCGCTGCGGTTGCCATCAAGAACCTTTCCAGCGCCTACGAGTTCCTTGCAACAGAGTTCGGCAAGGTGATGTATCAGGCCGGATTCAGTGAAAGCGCCGAGGCAGCCAAGCAAGATGCCATGAGTTGGCTAAACCAGCGCCCTGCAGTTGACGAGGAGGAGGTCGCCGATGGCAATACTGATTGATAGCGGCACACCGGCCAGCGATAAGAACTTCTGGGCCACCACCTGGGAGTGTTTCGCCGATGCGCAGGCGCTCTATGGTCGCAACTTCGAGTGCGATGTTGCCGCCGAGCCGCTTACCGCCAAGTGCGGCCGCTACTTCACCAGTCATCTGCTGCTGGATAAGCTGCTGGACTACCGCACCAGTGACGATGTTCGCGCCCAGATGCGCGAGGCTGAGCTGGCTGGCACTGTCTGCGTGGGTATTGACAGTCTCAACCTTGACTGGCCGGAGCACTGGTGGTGCAACCCGCCGTTCGACCTAAAACCCGAGTTCATCACGCAGGCCCGCCAGCAGCAAGTCAATGGCAGGCCAGGGATGATGCTGCTCCCATACGAGCCGCTAACCATCTGGTGGCGCAGCTTGCTGGCAGAGGATGTGATCATCTACGAGCCGGATGGCCGCTACCAGTTCTACGAGCGCGACGGCGTGACCAAAAAGAACGGGGCCAACTTCGGTTGTGCCCTGATTGCCTTCCCCACCATGAAGGTTGGCGCATCACCACGCATCCCCTTTGTACGCGGCATCGGCGCCAGAAAGGCAGCCTGATACCCACCAGTTACTAACTGCCTCCATCACAGATTCTGTTGATAAGTCGAGGAACCCCATGAAAGACACAGATAACCCCTACTGCGGCGCGGTAGTCATCGGGTTGGGCGTCGTCATGCCCCACCCCAAGCTGCGCGGCAAGTTTGTACTGCCTGGCGGAACCATCTGCAACCGGTCACAAGCCGAAGCAGCCGCCAAGAAACTCCACGACCTGCAGGCCAAGAAAGCCCGCAAATAACCGACCAACAACAGGACCCAGACCATGAACCATTCCGTTATCAAATCTGCCAGCGTCTACAGCGCCAAACTCCCAGCCATCGCAGCCATGCGCGAGCACCTGGCCGAGCTCTCCTTCACCCTGCTCACTGAAAATCAGCTCAGCTGCGCCGGGTTCGAGCGCAATCAGGTAACCGGTGAGCTTGTCACCGACCTGCCTGGCGTTGGCTTCTCATTCGTCGTGCGCCAAGACAACAAGCTCATCCCGACCAAGATCGTCAACCGCAAGCTCAAAGAGCGTGTTGATGCGCTGGTCACCTCCGGTCTGCGTGAGAAGGTTACCCGCAAAGAAAAGCTGGCCATGAAGGAGCAGCTGATTGTTGAGATGGCAGCCACAGCCGAATATGAAACCACGCTCACCCATGCCCTGTATGACCAGATCAACGAGCTGCTGTACCTCAACACCACCACCAAGCGCCCGCTCAAGGTGGTCATGCACCTGCTGGTGAAGTGCATGGGCTCCCTCAAGACCCAGACCATCCACATCGACGACATCAAGATGGGGATAAGCAACCGCCTGAAAGACTACCTGACCGATAGCGCAGAGCGTCCGGAAGCGCTCGGCCCCTTCTCCCCGCTCCAGTTCGTCAAGCTCAAGTCTGCCGACACCGAGCAAGAGATGGTGACTTTCAAGGGCATGGATCTCAACGGGGAACGCGCATCCGATGTGGTTTCCCTGCTGGAAGCTGGCTATCAGGTTGAGGAGCTCGAGCTGTGGCACGAACCCATCAGCTTCAAGCTGAACAGCGATTTCAGCCTGCGCGCCATCGCCATGCCGGATTACGACTCGGACGATGACGCCGATGACTACGCCCACCACTGGCGCCAGTGCAACGCATCCAACCTCATCCTGCTGTCGAAGGCCATCACCGACCTCTGCACCATGATGGACTACCAAGCCCCGGCAGAGGAGAAGGCGGCATGACCGACATCTCCATTACCGACACCAAAGAGGTCTGGGTGGTTTACACCAACTCCGACCTCACCGAGGGGCGTGGGCATCAGTACCCGATCCACGTCTGCGGATCACCCGCAGCAGCCGCACGCATGGCGATACGCAAGGGCGTCCAGGGGAGTGACGCTCACGTCAGCAAGGAGATCGCCGTGAAGGTGCGAGGCAGTTGGCTGGCGCCGGTGAGCATCATCGAGCCCAACGACGCAGATCGCCGCGCTGACGCGCTCAACGCCGAGCGCCTGCGAGTGATGGATAAGGCCCGGGCTGCCGGCCTGACGGACGACGAAATCAGTATGCTGGGGGATGCATGAGCGAACACACCAAGGGCCTTCTGGCCACCTTCGAAGTCGGCGACACCGGCAATCTGGCGCTAGGGGGTGAGGATAAAACCTCACTTCTCACCATCGTGGACGAGGACGGCATCGACTTCGCAGCTCTCTATCACGCCGCTGACGCCAAGCGTCTGGCCGCCTGCTGGAACCTGCTGGATGGCTACGACACCAGGGAGTTTGAGGGCGTGAGCCTGGCCGAGTTTGTGGCCAAGCAGGCTTATCTCAACGAGATGACCACCAATGACGGGCTAAACATCTCCATGTCAGGCATGGCGCTGCAGATGGTGGCGGCGTCGTTTGCCGGTCAGTTCAAGGCCAATGGCGCCACCAACTACCTGGAGCTGAGCGGCAACCACCCTGAAACCGGCCCCTTTACCATCACCATGCAGCGTACCCATGGTCTCACCCCGGCGCAGAAGCTTGCCGCCATGACCAAGCAGCGGGATGTGCTGCTTGAGGCGCTGAATGGCGTACAGGGCGTGATGAACAACAGCCAAGGGGTAGCAGGCTGGCACAAGAATGGCGATATCGCCAGCTGGGACGAGCTGCTGCCGGAAGTGGCCGACGCCCTCGAATTTGTGGAAGGAGAGCAATCGTGCGATTCAGAGCCCCGATCATCCAGCCCGGCCTGACCCGGGAAGAAGCCGCCGACGCCAGGGAGCGATACCTCCGCATCAACCCCGGCGCCAAAGTCACCATCGACAGCCAGCCAGATAACCCCCAGCTCAAGACCCTGATAGCCCACCTCCCCGTCATGCCGTTCGGCAAGGTCTGCGAGCCCGGCTTTATGGTTTATAGGGGGTGGCGATGCTGACTGACCCCAACAAGCAGGCTGCTCTCGAGCGCGCCCTGCACCAGATAGCCCAACTACAGGCCAGCCAACCAGCTGGCCTTTCTATTTCCACCGAGTCCCGCTTTCGCTGCAAGAGCATCGAGCGCGAGCACGGCCGCGATGTGTACCGCGCCCAGTGCCCATACGTCGGGATCTCGATCAGCATGAAGGATGTGAAATGAACATTGACTTGGAAAAGCTGCTGGAACTGGCTGGCAAGGCCACTCCTGCAACATGGAGCACGGACGGGCACACCAGCGTTAACGGTGATCATGGTCTGCTGGCTGATACCTGTTTTGCGCACGATGCGGCATTCATCTGTGCCGCCAACCCCGCCACGGTCACCGAGTTGGTGAATATGGTCAAAGGCTCCACCCTGGCCTGCATCGCAGACGTTCAGGCCGAGCCTGAGTTCCCAGGCGACGCGCCGCCCGAGCTGATGAAGTACATCCGCCAGTGCATTGAGGAGAAGGATGAGCAGCACCTACTCCACATGATGCGCATGGCAGTGGCCATCACCAAGAAAGGCATTCAGGAGCGCATCGCCGCCCGCACCGGGATCGCCATTGAAGGCATCTTTGGCCGGGTGGTGAGCGACCAGTGCAGCTGCGGTGAGCCAATCAGCGTAGAGCTGGACTGCCCGCGCCGCACCATCCGCACCGACAAGAAGCGCCCATTCTATCCAGATGAGGGGCTGCAGGAGGGGCTGGATCCGCAGAATTACAGCGAGCACGGCACCAGCGTGTTCCGCTGCCGCAAGTGCGGCGAGCCGGTTGATGAGACTGTTCCGGCAGCAAAGTATGGGGTGATCGCATGAAACCACGCATCGAGAAAAAGCTGAGCAAGAAGCTCCACGCCATCCTGGGAAACCTGATCGGCGAAGTCTGGATTGATAAGGAGCTGGAGCTGCACCAGCCGCACTGGCGCAGTCGGTATGGTCGTGATGACCGCCCGCCGCTCACCGGCAAGCAGAAACGCCAGAACCGGCAGATGCAGGTTTGCGTGAACCACATGCCCAGCATCGGCGGCGGGCTGGACTACTGGGGTGAAGGTGAGGACTGGCACTCAGTCCTGTATGTGGCAAAGGATGTGCTCTTGTGGCACTTCGGAGAGGCTGATGAGGTGGTACCGGGTCAGGATCCTGACACCATAAATCCCTGGCCCAAGCTTAAAGCCAACATGACCGGCCCCTGGGTTATCAAGCGCGCCAAGATCTACGCAATGCAGGAGCAGGCCAAGGCGGCTAAAGAGGCTCACAACAAAGCCCGGATAGCTCAGCTCAAGGATGGCGGGTATATCCAGTTTCAACGTGGCGAAGGTTGGGTTGGCCAGTGCGTCTGCTGCGAACGACTCACCCCAATCTACTGCAACGTTGCCGAGTTCGACCCGAATAGCCACTACTGCTGCGGCCAGCCGAGCTGCAGCCCATAGGAGCTGCAATGACCAAACAAAAGGCGGCCGGGATCGCAATCCTGGCCATTAACATTCTGGCCGTCATCGTGGCGGCCGACCTGTTTGTGAAGGGGTGAGTATGGAAGACGATTTGACGTGGCTGGCGCTGAATGTTCATGAGTGGCCGGCCGGAGATACATTCATCGGCAGAATACTGAAAGATGGCGAGTTCGCTGTTGCATCTGTCGCTGGAATACCTACTTCATTCGTAAACTGGTTCACTATCGACCAATGGATCGACCGTCGATCCAAGATGCAGAATAAGCCAAGCTGGAAGGATGCGCCGGAGTGGGCAAATTGGTTGTGTCAGCGTGACGACGGTATGTGGTTCTGGTGCGTAGAGGAGCCAAGATCAAGTGAGGATGGGTGGGAAACAAAGCACGAAGCGAGGGCTGCATATCCATCAGGAGATCAAATTCCTGAGTATGTCCTCGGCGACTGGCGCGACACGCTGGAACGGCGACCCGTTGACCTCTCCGAGCCAGCTGGCGGCGTGAAAGAGCGCAGTGCTGATGGCGCCGAAGAGCTCAACGCAATGGCCCGGCGCCTGCTGGTTGCACTCAAGAGTGATCCGCGCAGTTTCGATACCGGCGCCCTGGCCGAGATGGTTGAGCTGGCCGACGCCGAGATCGTCAAGCGCGACGCCGCGGTGTGCGGTGGCGAGGGTTATCTCAATAACCACTGGTTCGAGCGCGGGGAGCTGCCGCCTATTGGTGAGTTTGTCGATGTGGAGGGTGAAGATCTTGTCTATGGTAATGGGGAGCTGAGCTGCGAGGTCATTGCTCACGTTGAGGACACCGCAGTAATCAGAATGAGCTACGGCCTCGGGTGTTTTCAAAAGCACGTCCTTTCACCGTCGCGCACCGAGCGAGACAAAGCGATCGATGAAATGAAGCAGCACTGCCCGCATCACGGCAGCTGGGACGCGGTTGGCCGTATCTATGCAGAGGCACTCTACGACGCAGGCTATCGCAAGCAGATCTCGCCAGCCAAATAACGGCCCTTCCTTCAATCCAATTGGCGCCCCATCCTCAAGGACAGGAGGGCCACGCCATGCAACAGCTACAACTCATCGACCAGAGCAGCCAACTGCTGGACGATCTGGTTAATACCGTACTCTCCCCCACCCTTTCCCAATCGGCCAAGCTCGCCGAGATCGGCCGCATCCTGGCGCACTTCGACCTGCCTATCGAAGCGCCGCGGGTAACCGGCCAGCTCTGGAGCGCAACCGACCTGGGAAAGGAGCTGGGGGTGAGCGCCCAAGCCATCGGCAGGCTGGCCAACCAGCACAACCTTAAGCGCCCCGCGTTCGGGGAGTATCGTCTTGACCAGGCGAGCAGTAGCAGAAAACAGGTGGAGTGTTTTCTCTACAACCGAGCGGGGCGTGATGAAATCACCAGACTAACGAGGACCAATCACCATGGGAATAGCAGCAGATCCGGCCGTAAGCCATATTCCGGGCCAGCTCATCATAATGAGAATGCCTGACGCCATCCCACTCAGCACCTACCTGAGCACCATCGAGATCACCGACCGGGATACCATCAACAAGCGGATCCAGCGCGGCATCTGGCAACTGGGTGTTCATATCGTCAACGTGGATGGGGTGAAAGAACGCTGGGTTAACATCGCAGAGGTGACAAAGTGGGCAATGAAAAACAGCTCCCACGCGGCGTGAGCCTGCGCGGTGAGACCATCAATATCACCTTTACCTTCAAGGGGGTTCGCTGCCGTGAGCCCCTGTCAAACCTGCCAAACACCACGGCAAACGTGCGCTACGCCAGTCGCCTTCTCGGCGAGATTCAGGGCAAGATAGAACGCGGCCAGTTCGCCTACGCCGACTACTTCCCGAAATCCAAAAAGCTGCGCATGTTCGGCGGTGCGTCGATCGCCGCCAAGGTATCTGACTATCTTGATGAGTACCTGCACCGCTGCGAAAGCCGCGGGCTGAGCCCGTCAACCATGGTCGGGTACCGCAAATGCCACAAGGCGCTGGCCGATCTGCATGGGATCACTGTATCCGAGCTGACCCCGGCACAGGTGAAGAACTGGCTGGTGAGAAGCAGCACCACCGCCAAGACGGCCCGAAACCGGCTGTCGTTCCTGCGCAGCGCCATTGACGAGGCAGTAACAGATGGGCTGCTGCCATCAAACCCGGTGTCGCTGGTCACCGTGTCCAGATATTTGGACGTGGATTCAGCTCCTGAACAGGGAGCCAAGTCGGTGGACCCGTTCAACCCTGATGAAGTGGCCGCCATCATATCGACTGCTCACGGCATCAATGAGCAGTGGGCAAACCTGTTCGCGTTTGCGTTCGCCACCGGCATGCGCCCATCCGAGATCTGCGCCCTGCGCTGGGGGTCAATCGACTGGATTGGTAACACCATCCAGGTGTCGGCTGCCAAAGTGGTCGGGGTCATCAAGACCACCAAGACCCGGGCAGGCACTCGCACTATCGAGCTGACGAGTGATGCGCTGGCGGCGCTGGCCAGCCAGAAGCGCTTTACCTTTATGCGCGGTGAGTACGTGTTTGAAGATCCGAAGCTCAACGAGCCATGGTCTGGGGCCGAGTCCATCAGAAAGAAAGCCTGGCTCTACACCCTCCGGCGATCCGGTGTTCGCTATCGCCACCTTTACCAAACCCGCCACACCTTCGCCACGGCCAACATCAGCCGCGGCTGCAACCTGTTTTGGCTCGCCACACAGATGGGTCACAAGGGGCCGGAGATGCTATTTCGGCACTACGGATCCTACCTCGCCGAGTACGACGGCCAGACAGCAAAAGCGCCAATCCTGATCCAAAATCCAACCAGAAAATAAAAAATCCTTATAGTTCAATTGGTAAAGCTGCACAGTCCGGGGGTTCAAATCCCCCCAGCTCCACCAAACGTTTGGAAAGGGCCACTTCGCAAGAAGTGGCCCTTTTTGTATCCTTTTTCTCACCTTCAGAGGTTGTATCCGCCCCGCGAGTGCTGTGCATCTCCAGACCTGAGGCCAAAGGCTCTGCGGGGGGTGGCTGCATTTGACATGGGCCAGCTCCAGGTGGCGTCGCCAGCAAAAACCGGCGAGTGGAGCAGCAATTTGCCCGGGAGCTGTGGGCCACGCCATCAGCCCAGCGCCTCCATGGGGTTGAAACAACCTCGAGGGTTCGCCCCCGAGAATCTTCCACTAGCCGTTGGCAGTGGAAGGCTGGGTCAGATGAACGACGGGATTTTCGGAGAAGAGGTAGCGGTCATCCTCCATTTCGTCATCGAAGATGGTGGCCTGGAAGAGCATCTGCTTGGTGTTCTCCAGGTGCTGCCACATGGCCAGCTTGGCCGCCTGCGGATCCTTGCGCATCAGGGCCTTGAGGATCTGGTCGTGATCGTCGCACCAGCTGGAGATGGCCTTGTCGTCGATATGCTCGTGGAGCTTGCGCCAGTAGGGGTTGCGCTCGCAATGCAGCCAGGGAGCCAGGGCTTCGGGGTGGGCGAGATCGTCGTCAAGCGCGGCTCTGAGGTTGCCTGGTGGTCACGGCAACGCAGCGGATCGAAATCGCCGCCCTGCGGTTGTCCGCCAAACAGGTGATCGACACCACGGCGGCGGGCAACTCCTTCAGCGCCGGTTATCTCGCCGCACGCCTGCAAGGGGCCGACGTCACCCCCGCCGCCGCAGAGGCCATCCGCCAGATGCGCGCGGCCTACCCGGATCTGCTGATCGGGGCCGGCACCGTGCTCAACCGCGAGCAGGTGGATGCGGCCGTTGCGGCGGGTGCCGACTTCATCGTCAGCCCCGGCTTCAACCCGACCACGGTGCAGTACTGCCTGGACAAGGACGTCACCATCATCCCCGGGGTCAACAACCCCAGCCTGGTGGAGCAAGCCATGGAGATGGGGCTGCGCCACCTCAAGTTCTTCCCGGCCGAGCAGTCTGGCGGCACCGCCATGCTCAAGGCCCTGGGCGCCGTCTATCCGGTGCGCTTCATGCCCACCGGCGGCGTGACGCCGGCCAATCTGAAGGAGTATCTGGGGCTGAATGCCGTGATCGCCTGCGGCGGCACCTGGATGGTGCCGGCCAAGCTCATCGACGAGGGCAGGTGGGAAGAGCTGGCCGCCCTGGTAAGAGAGGCCGTGGCGGCCCTGTGATCATCGGTTGAGCGAGGGAAGGTCTGCCCTCCCCCGGATGTGTTGAAGAGCCACTTCCCGCGAAGTGGTTTTTTATGCCCTGCCAGGGCTGGAGATCAATGTGCGGTGCGGTTGCCGCAGTCTGCCAGCGGCTTATTCCCCTGCGGCATCGGGCGTCAACACCAGCCTGCGCCAGGGCCCCGTGATGTCGCAATGACCCGTCTCTTCGGTGTTCTCCCAGCCCAGGCGATGATAGAAAGCCATCGCCGTGGTGTTGCGCATGGCCACCTTGAGGGAGGCCGGGGAGGGGTATCCGGCCAAGCCGGCGGCAAGCAAGGCCCGCCCCATGCCCTGCCCGTGCCAGTCCGCCACCACGTAGAGATGATGCACGAAGCTCTCGGCCCCCCAGATGGAGACGAATCCGCACGGGCTGCCCCCTTTCTCCGCCACCCAGATCTCCTCGCCCCGGGTCTGCTCGGCAAAATCCTCGAGCCGGAACAGGGCGGGATCAACCCAATGGAAGGCCTGGCGCCTTCCCTTGAGGAAGAGCTGCGCCAGCATGGGCTCGTCAGCTTCCGTCATCATTCTGATCATGACACCATCCTTGCGTTGCGTGCTTGTCGCTTCCCACTCTCGATGGATCCCGCCGTGCTGTCAAATCGGCAATGTGGACCCTCTTGAATACGTAACCGTGTGACACAGGGCTGCCTATTTTATCGCCTCAGGGGCTATACTGCCGAGGTCCCGTCCATGACTGGTTTGAGGTTCACTGATTTATGGATAACAAGCAAATTGAAGGCAGTATTCTGGTACCCGCCCACATTGACGATGTCTGGCGGGCCTGGACCACGGAGAGCGGGCTGCGCAGTTTTCTGGCGCCGGAGTGCCTCATGGTCCCGGAACCCAACGGACCGTTCGAGATCTATTTCAGACCCGATGCTCCCCTCGGCGAGCGTGGCAGCGAAGGGTGCCGGGTGATGGCGGTCATGCCCCATGATCTGCTCAGCTTCAGCTGGAATTTCCCTCCCCAGTTTCCCCACATTCGTCAGCAGAAGACCCAGGTCAGCCTGCGCTTCGTGCCGGAGGGCCAGGGCACCCGGCTCCACTTCTTGCAGACCGGCTGGGCGCAGGATCCGGACTGGGACCAGGGTTATGCCTACTTCCGGGAGGAGTGGCTGGAACTGAGTCTGCCAAGGCTTCAGTACCGTTTCACCCACGGCCCCATCGACTGGAACAACCCGCCGGGCAAGCAGCAACTGAAATCCCTGGCCCAGTGACGTCCATTCAAGCGATGGACATGGCACGAAAAAGGACCCGCTCAGGGTCCTTTTTCGTGGATAGGCAGGCGGTCACTCCACCGGCTCTTCATCGAACAGGGGGTGATAGAGCACCTCGCCCCTTACCCCGTCGAGCCCGCCGGGTTGCAACTCCATCGCCATGAAACACTCCGTCGGCACCTCGTAGATGCAGTGCAGGCCGAAGTCGCTGGCAGGCCGAAAGCCGAAACGGGCGTAGTAGGCAGGATCCCCGAGCACCACCACCGCCTTCCAGTCCATCTCCAGTGCCGTGTCCAGCCCTTCCCGCACCAGATCCGAGCCAATGCCCTGCCCCTGCCAGTCGGGATGCACGGCCACGGGTGCCAGTCCCAGCCAGGGCCCTTCCTGTCCCTCAATGGTGATCGGGCTCAGCATCAGGTGCCCCATGAACTCGTACTCTTCCTCCTCGACCATGGTGACCACGGCGGCCCCACATTCTCGCAGGCGGTTGACCAGTTCGGCCTCGTCGGGACGACCAAAGGCGGCACTCACCAGCTCATAGACTGGCAGCATGTCGCCGGGACGCTCGGTTCTCAACATACAGCGTTACTCCTCGTACAGCAGGGCGGCCATTATTCCACATAAGTGGTGCGCCTCTTCACTGCCTTTGTCTGAAAATGGGAGGGCGGACTCAGGAAAACACCTGACAGACCCCGCACCAGGCTTCGCGATGAGCGAGCTTGCGCAAGCCATCAGCGTCCGTCGTCAGGCTGTCGCAATCGCCGCAGATAGGCGAGGCCCAGATCCCCGCACTCCTTGAGGAGGGCGCCACCCCCATGGGCCTGCACCCCGGGCGCCTCTGGCGCCAGCATGGCCTGGGGATAGCGCCGCACCGTCAGCCCGCTGAGTGTCTGCTCGCCCTCTGTCGCCTCCCCCGCCATGAAGAGCGCCACCCCCTCACCGTGCAGTATGGCCACGACCACCTCCTCGTCATCCAGCCAGGGGGCCAGCGCCTCTTTGCGTGCATCCGTCAGGCGCGCCGGGCGATCCAGCCGCCAGTGATCGAGCTCGAGGGCGCCATCGGCCGGATCTGGCCGACGCCCGTCATGGTGCATGCCAGTCTTTTCCATCACCCGGCCTGAGGCGAGGTTGCCCGGCATGTGGCGGGCGGTGAGGGCAGGCAGGTGCCACTGTTCGAAGGCAAACGCCCTGACCAGGCTCGCGGCCCGGGTGGCCAGCCCCCTGTTCTGCCAGGGCACGCCGACCCACCATGCCAGCTCCCCGTGCCAGTGCAGGGAGAGGGTGCCGACCAGGGGAGCGGGCTCGTCTTCACGCCCCTGAGGCAGAGTCAGGGCCCAGGTGCATCCCAGCCCGAGAGCAGCCTTGCGCCCGCTCAGGGCAAGCCAGTCCCGCGCCGCCTCCGGCGAATAGGGGTGGGGGATGTTGAGGGTATAGCGGGCGAGCGCCGCATCCGAACAATAACGCAGGATGGCGCTCTCATCGCCGGGCAGCAGGGGGCGCAGCACCAGCGCGTCCTGCCCGCCAGGCTCGCACAGCACCGGGGTCATCAGGCGGCGGGCAAGCAGGCGTTGCAGGGCAACCCCGAGGTCGTCATCGGCACCGAGGCGATGATCCGCCCCCGCGGGCCCCAGGGTGAGCAGGCCGCTCTCTCTGGCCAGGGTCAGCAGGGAGCCGGAGGCAGCGATCAGGATCTGCCGGTCCGGCTGTGTCGCCATCAGCGGGGAGGCGGCCTCCCCCAGCCAGGCGGCAAGCAGGTCGCGGGCAAGGAGAATGCCATCTGGCGGGCTGGCCGACCAGGGTGCCATCTCCCTCGCCTCCCCTTTGCCAAGCAGCAGCCACCAGCGGTTTCCCTGGTGCTGCCAGGCCTGCAACGCCGCTTGCCAGGAGGGGCGCCAGAGCGCACCCTCGATCAACAGATCCATTCCTTCCCCCACATCCGTCCCCCGGATCAGGCACCGGGTGCCCGGGCGGCACCACACTCCTGTCTGAGGCAGCATAAGCAGCTGCCAATGAGTTGTTAAACCATATGTTTACCATGGTTAAACGGCATACCCCATGAAAAAATGCCATATGGCTGACTTGATGGCGGTCACATTCCTTTCCCTCCTCGCTTCCTATCATGCCCCCATCATGGCGTGACCAAAGACGCCCATGAAGGACAACGGATAACAAGAGAACACACTATGCAGCCAACCAGCCCACTCAAAACGGTAGTAGTCAGTACCCTGGCGACCGCCCTGCTGATCTTCGTGGCCCAATCCCTCATCGGGAAGCAGGAGATCAGACTCGGCATCGCCATCATCCCCATCCTGCCCATGCTCTTTGCCGTCATCATCGGCATGATAGTCTCCGCCAAGCCCGTCAAGGATCGCATTCCCGGCTGGAAGAGGCTCTTCACCGAGCGAGAAGAGGGCTTCTGCGGCAAGATGGTGGGTTTCAGCCTGCTGATCCTCGGGACCCAGTATGCGGGGATGATCATCCCCAACCTCAAGATGATCCTGAGCGTCGGCGTACCGCTCTTCCTGCAAGAGATAGGCAACCTCCTGCCCATCCTCATCGCCATTCCGCTGGCGGTGAAGTTCGGCTTTGGCCGCCGCGCCATCGGGGCCTGCTCCTCCATCAGCCGTGAACCCTCGGTCGCGGTGATCCAGGGCAAGTTCGGCACCGGCTCCCAGGAGTACATCGGCGTGCTCGCCATCTACCTGTGCGGCTCCGTCATCGGCACCCTCTGGTTCAGCGTGCTCGGCAGCATCGCCCCCCTCACGGGGCTGCATCCCCTGGCCCTGGCCGCCGGTTCCGGCGTGGGATCCGGCTCCATGCTGAGCGCCGCCTCCGGTGCCCTCATCAACGGCCTGGACGAGGCGATGGCCCAGCAGGTGCTCAGCATCGCCGCCGCCTCAAACCTGCTCTCGTCGGCCCTGGGGGCGCTCTCCCTCACCTATCTGGGTCTGCCGCTCGCTGAAAAAATCTATGCCTTGACCGCCAAAGGAGAGAAAGCATGAAAAGCATCGTGATGGATATGCGCTTCGTCTTCCTGGCGATCCTGCTGGCCATGTTCACCCAGACCCTGACCTCGGGCCTGCCGCTGTGGCAGATGGGGGACAGCTTCATCGCCATGTCCCTGGTGGTGTTCGCCTCCCTGGTGACCAAGCGCTACCTGCCCTCCTCCCTGCCGGCCTTTGCCTATGCCACCATCATCGGCATTCTCATCTGCCTGCCCGAGACCCCGGTGCGCGGCCTCTTCATCGATGCCGTGGCCAAGATCTCCTTCCTCTCCTGCTGCGTGCCGCTCCTGGCCTTCGCCGGCCTCTCGGTGGGCGGTCAGCTGGAGGAGCTCAAGAAGATGTCGTGGAAGGTGATCCTCATCTTCATGATCGTCTCCACCTGCTGCTTCTTTGGCGCCTCCCTGGTTGCCCAGCTCGGTTTCTCCATTCAAGGGATCATCTGATGAACCACTACCATATCGAACCTGACCTGTTGGCCCTGCGCGACTTCAGCTACGAAGTGCGCCACCACCTGCACCGCATCCCGGAATACTCCGGGGCCGAGTTCAAGACCTCTGCCTACTGCCGTGGGTTGATGGAAGAGTTCGGCTACAGGATCACCCTGTATCCCGGCTTCACCGGTTTTCACGGGGATCTGGCGGTCGACCCCACCCTGCCCACCATTGCCTTTCGTGCCGACATGGATGGCCTGGAGATGCACGACATGAGCGAGGTGGCGTTCAAATCCACCCATGAGGGGATGGCCCACAACTGCGGCCACGACTCCCACATGGCGATCGCTCTGACCGCCGCCAGGTTTCTGGCCGCCAACCGCGAGCGCCTGCGCTACAACGTCCGCTTCATCTTCCAGATGGCGGAAGAGGACATGCGCGTCCCCGGTGCCGAAAAGATGGTGGAGCTTGGCTGCATGAAGGGGGTGGACGAGGTCTATGCCCTGCACAACGACGGCGCCATGGAGACGGGCACCATCAAGTTCAACCAGGGGGTCATGTCCTCCTGGGGGTCTGCCTGGACGCTTGATGTGCACGGCATCTCCGCCCACGGCTCCACCCCCCACAAGGGGCTGGATGCCATCCGGGAGGCGGTACGGATCATCGAGGACATGGACTACATCGTCGCCAAGCGCACCAGTCCGTTCAGCCCGGCGGTCTTTGGTTGCGGCATGATCAACGGCGGCACCATTCCCAACGCCATCGCCGATCATGTGCAGGCCCGTGGCACCATCCGCGCCATGGATGCCGAAACCGACCAGATCCTGAAAAACAGCTTCAGGGACATCATCGCCCAGAGCGAGCTGCGCGGCTTCAAGACCACCATGGTCCATGCCGGCTACCCGGCAGTGGAGAACCACCCCCAGGCCTGCGAGCGCCTGCAACAAGCCGCCTCGGAGGTGTTGTCCAGCGACGGGATCAACGCAAAGGGCCAGCCCATGACCGGCAGCGAGGACTTCAGCTACATGATCAACGCCACGCCAAGCCGCATGGGGGCCATGTTCTTCCTCGGCAGCGGCAATCAGGCCAAGGGGATCTGCAACTACCTGCACGCGAACCCCTATTACCTGGACGACGACTGCCTGCTGGTGGGAGCCCAGATCTTCGTCAATCTGGCGACCAGGGTCGACTGACGGGCCAGGGGGATCTGCCACTACCCGCACCACGTCAATCCCCTACTACCCGGACGACGACTGCCTGCTGGTGGGTGCCCAGATTTTCGTCAATCTGGCGACCCGTACCCCCTAAGCAGCAAGGGGGCTGCCGCACCCCGAGGCCCTGCTGGATGATGGCGATCTGCTGCTCGGCACCCGGAGCGCCGTCAATCTGGTGACCACGACAGCCGGGAGAGAGGGATCACCGGGAAAAGGCAGCACAGGACACCACTTATCACAAAAAAGAGAGGCCACTGGCCTCTCTTTTTTGCATCTATGCAGCACATCTGACTTCCCCTGACGGCCTTCAGAGCCAGGGCAGGGTCGCAGACGGAGCGGGCGTTCCCTGGTTGAGCAGCGCCAGCTGCACCGTCTCCCGGCTCACATGGGGGGCATAGAGGTGGATGAAGTCGTACATGTAGTCCCGCAGGTGGGCGTGCCTGCGCAGGCACACATGGGCCACGCTCGAGGCAATCAGATGATCGATGTTGAGGCAGACCAGGCTCTCCCTGTCCCCTTCGTCGAACGCCGAGGTGGCGATCACCCCGACTCCCATCCCCAGGCGCACATAGTGCTTGATGATGTCGCTGTCGGTGGCTGTCAGCACGATGCGGGGGCTGAGACCATGGCGACCGAACGCCTTGTCCATCTTGGAGCGGCCGGTGAAACCGAACACATAGGTGATTAGGGGATACCGGGCCAGATCCGCCATGGCCAGCGGCTGGCAGTCCAGCAGCGGATGGCCGTGGGGCACCACCACGCTGCGCCCCCAGCGATAGCAGGGCACGGTCGCCAGCTCGTCGAACAGGTGCATGGACTCGGTGGCGATGGCCATCTCCACATCCCCGTTTTGCGCCATCTGCGCCAGTTGGGCAGGGGCTCCCTGATGCAGCTGGATGCTCACCTCGGGGTAGCGGCGGGAGAATTCGGTAATGACCGCCGGCAGCTTGTAGCGGGCCATGGTGTGGGTGGTGGCGATGCGCAGCACCCCGCTGGTGGCCAGCTGATCCCCGAGGGAAAGCTGACCAATCTGCTCCACCTGGGCCACCACTCCCCTGGCCAGCTCCATCACCTGCTCCCCCATGGGGGTCAGGCCCGCCAGGTTCTTGCCCTTGCGGGTAAACAGCGCCAGCCCCAGCTCCTCTTCCAGCATCTTCATCTGCTTGCTGAGGGTCGGCTGGGAGGTATAGAGCTTCTCCGCCGTCGCCGAGATGTTGAAGTTGTTCTTCACTATCTCGGTGAAGTTCTTGAGCCGGGCGATGTTCATCAGGGTGCCAGGCGCTCGATGTGCCAGCCGTCCCCCTCGCGGGTGTAATAGAAGCGATCGTGCAGACGATGCTCCCCACCCTGCCAGAACTCGACGGTGTCGATGCGCACCCGGAAACCACCCCAGAAGCTCGGCAGCGGCACCTCGCCATTGGCAAACTTCTGTTTGAGTTCGAGGAACTTGGCCTCGAGCACGCCACGGGCCGAGATGCGGGTCGACTGTTTGGAGACCCAGGCGGCGATCTGGCTGTCCTTGGGTCGGCTGTGGAAATACTTCATCACCTCGAAGGTGCTCATCTTCTCCACCCGGCCGGTCACGTGCACCTGTCTGTCCAGGGTGTGCCAGGGGAAGAGCAGGCTGATGCGGGGGTTGCCCTCCAGCTGATGCGCCTTGCGGCTGCCCATGTTGGTGTAGAACACCATGCCTTCGGCATCGTAGTGCTTGAGCAGCACGGTGCGCTGCCAGGGCTGACCATCAGCATCCACGGTGCCCACCACCATGGCGGTAGGATCGGTCAGTTTGGCCTCGCACGCCTGGGCCAGCCACTTCTCGAACAGGGCGAGGGGGTCGGCCGGCAGATCGGCCCGGTGCAGTCCACCCCTGGTGTATTCGCGACGCAGATCAGCCACATCCATCATCTTGATTTTCCTTCTCTCTTTCTCTGCCGCCCGTGCGGCGATGGGTGCAGGCATTGTGCGACGAGCGCGCCATGGGTACAAGCCTCGGGGCGGCCAAATGGCGGAGCAAAAAGAGAGGGAGGCTCATGCCTCCCTCTTTATGCCGATGGCCGTCAGCCTACTGCTTGCCGTCAACCGGCGGGCAATGGGCCAGCATGCGCCGGTTGTAGTCCGCCGCATAGGCGCTCAGCCTGGCGTGGGCCTCCTTCTGATCCGGCTTGATGACATCCCCGAATCCATCGAGATAGCGCACGCCGCAGCGGGCCTTGGCCGCCGCCTGCTGATCCGCCGCGATCCCGGGCGCTACCTCGCCGCGCCCGGCCCGCACGATCAGCCGGTAATCCTGCCTGGCAAGGCTGGCGCTGACCGCCTGATCCAGGGTGTCTGCATCGGCCTGACAACCGCCGAGCAGGGTGAGCAGCAGCACCCCGGCCAGTCTCATGCCCGCCTCCGCTGCCAGCCCAGCAACGCCAGGGCCAGGGTCCAGAAGCCGAGGGCCCCGCCGCCACCGCTTCCCCCCTCTTCACCGCGCTGGGTGACCGAGAGCTTGAGGGGACTGATGGCGAAGAAGATGTTGTCGCTGCACGCCACCTTCAAGCGGGCAGTGCCATCCTGGCCCGCCGGGATGGTGACGCTCGCCGAGCCCGAGTTGGGTTTGCCGCTGGCAAGGGGAGTCCAGTTTGCCCCCTCGTCCCGGGTCATGAAGAGATCCACCTTGCTGCAGTTGATGGGGGCGGCATTGGTGCCGGCCACTTCCCAACTGATGGTCTGCGTCTTGCCCGCCCCCAGGGGGGTCACCACCGGGCTGGTCAGGGCAAAGGCCTTGCCGGTGTTGACCACCTGGATCTTCATGTCATCGCTGGCGACACCGCCCTTGCCGTCCCGCGCCGTGAGGCGGAAGTTCAGGTCCCGGTTGGTGGCAGGCCAGGCCTCCCCTATCGCCAGGGTGTTGGTGAGCAGGGAGGTGAGACTCGGCAGGGTGCGCTCCGGCACGCTGGTCGGCGCCACGAAACGGAACAGAGGGCGGCTGCCGTCGTCCACCATGGTGGCCGGGCTGCTCGACTCCGTCCCCAGATCGATCTGCTCCCAGGTGTAATTCAGCGGATCGCTGTCAAGATCGGCCCCCGCCCCCTTGAGCACGAAGGGGGTGTTGGCGGGGATGATGTAGTCATTGCCTGCCGCCACCTGGGGCGCATTGTTGACCAGCGCCAACGGGGTGCCGCAATTTGGCTCCGTGGCCATGTGGGCCCGCATCTGCTCGATGGACTTGCTGTGGAAATAGGGCTCGCTGTGGGGCTGCAGATCTTCGTCTCCGCAGATCCCCGCATAGGCCATGATGGAGCTGCCGCTGCCCGGCTCCCAGGCCTGGCTTGCCTCCCGGTTGCCGCCGCCACAACTGCCTGTGGTGCCGTTGAAGGTGTGGTCTGCCCCGAACTGGTGACCGATCTCGTGGGCCACGTAGTCGATGAAGAAGGCATCCCCCACCGGCTCGGAGGAGCCCGTCATCCCCGCCGATTTGTCAGGGGTGCAGAGTACGCCCAGTCCCGCCAGGCCGCCGCCACCGGTGTTGACCACATGGCCGATGTCGAAGGCCCCCAGCCCCTTGGTCAGGGCATCGGCCTGCACCTGCATGTTGGCATCGATATCGCCGTCATCATTGTTGAAGGGATCGTTCGCCACGTCGGTGAAGATGATGGTGTCGTTGCCGCTGGCCAGCTGGAATTCGGCCGCCACGTCACGCTGGTAGACCTCGTTGACCCGGTTGAGCAGGGTGGTGATGGCGCCAAGACCCGCCTCCACGGTGCCGCCGTGATACTGGGTGTACTCCCCCGCCGCCGAGATGGCGATGACATAGCGCTTGCGCTCGTTGCCATCCACCAGCACCTGGCGGGCCAGCTTTTTGGCCTCGCCTCCGATCACCTTGTCCGCCTCTTCTTCCAGCCGGCTGTGGGCATCCTGCTGGTAATAGACGGCATAGCCTTCCCCATTGCGAAGGGGATCGACGAACACCATCTTCCCTTCATGGCTGAACATGGCGTGGAATCCCTGGGGACCGAGATCGAAGCGCCCGGTCTCGCCCGGCGCCGCTTCGTTGTACCCCTTGAAGGCCAGGATATCGGGATATTTGGCGGCCAGATCCGCTGGCAGCAGATCATAAGGTTGCAGACTGAAGGTCACCTCCTTGCCATCCGGCAGAGGCAGGGTCAGGCGGCGCTCGCCCCCCTTCAGGGCAGCCAGGTAATCGGTGGAGACGGTGACGATGCGATACTGGCTGGCCCTCACCTCGTACCCATCGGCGGCGGTGGCCCGCGCCGTGACCGTATGCCACTCGCCGGCCATCAGGTTGCCGGACGTCATCAGACCCGCCACCAGCACCGCCAGCGGAGAATATTTCATCAACTGCATCTTTTTAATTCCTTTTTAAACGGATTCACCTGAACTGCCACGGCATCATTTGCCCGCTGGTCCGATTAGTCCAGCAACATCCTCTGTACATTCCCCGAATGGGGAAGGTTGCACCAATGCAGACTAGCCCCTATCATGGCGCGGATTTGTCCGTTCCAGAACCCCTCTTCGACGGGGCCGGTTCACTCTTTCTTTGGCCAAGGTTAATCTCATGCTCAAGTCCCCACTGTTGCCCCGTTTCGGGGATCTGGTCGTTGCCATCGTTGACGATGTGCTGGGTCAGGGTCTTACCCTCGACCGCGCCTATGCACGTCACTTCTCCGGCATCGAACTCAAACCGCAAGAACAGGCAAGGATTGCCCTGGTCACCGGCGATCTGCTGCGCCGCCTCAGCCTCTACTGCTTCCTCACCGGCATCCAGGTCCGTCAGGCGGAGAAGAATGTCTGGCCGCTGCTGCACAGCTGGCACGCCTTCCACAAGATAGATCAGCCCAACCACCCGACCCTGGATCGCTTCAACGAGGAGGCGTTCCGCCGCCGCCTGACCGAAGCCAAGAAGAACCCGGTGCTGATGGACGGCTGCCCTGCCTGGCTGGAAAAACTCGGCAGCGAGCAACTGGGCGACGCCTGGCCGGCCGAGCGTGCCGCCCTGGCCTGGATGCCCAAGCGTTACCTGCGGGTCAACACCCTCAAGTGCACCCGGGACGAGCTGCAAGCCATGCTGGCCAAAGAGCATGTCACCACAGTGCCCGTCGACGGAGTGGAGACCGCCCTGCAAGTGACCTCGGACGCCGCCCTGTTCCGTACCCAGGCCTTTGCCGATGGCTGCTTCGAGCAGCAGGATGCCGGCTCCCAGCTGGTGGCCGCGGCCCTCGACGTCAAGCCCGGCATGCGGGTCATCGACGCCTGTGCCGGTGCCGGCGGCAAGACCCTGCACCTGGCCGCCATGATGCAGGGCAAGGGCCGTCTGCTGGCCATGGACGTGGAAGAGTGGAAACTGGAGAACCTCAAGCAGCGCGCCCGCCGCGCCGGTGCCCACAACGTGGAGACCCGGGTCATCACCAGCAGCAAGACCGTCAAGCGCCTGAAAGAAAGCGCCGATCGCGTGCTGCTGGACGTCCCCTGCTCCGGCCTTGGCGTGCTCAAGCGCAACCCGGATGCCAAGTGGCGCGACACCGCCGAGCGCCTGCCGGTGCTGGTCGCCCTGCAAGAGGAGATCCTGCAGCGCTACAGCCAGATGGTGAAGGTGGGCGGCCTGCTGGTCTACGCCACCTGCTCCATCCTGCCCGAGGAGAACCGCCAGCAGGTGGACAAGTTCCTCGCCGCCAACGAGCACTTCCGCCTGATCGGCGATCACAACGTCAGCCCGGCAGAGACCGGCTTCGACGGCTTCTACATGGCGCGCCTCGAACGCATCGCCTGATGTCTGTCGTGGGCACAAAGAAAAGGGGAGCCAGTGGCTCCCCTTTTTGCATTGCATGGTATGGATGCGGCCTTACTCGGCAGCAGCATCATCCTGCTTGTGCTTGGCGGCAGTTTCCTTGATCAGGGTCTGCAACTCGCCGGCCTGGAACATCTCGATCATGATGTCGCAACCACCGACCAGCTCACCCTCGACCCACAGTTGCGGGAAGGTGGGCCAGTTGGCGAATTTCGGCAGCTCGGCGCGGATGTCCGGGTTCTGCAGGATGTCGACATAGGCGAAAGGCTCGCCGCAGGACATCAGGGCCTGGGAGGCCTGGGCAGAGAAACCGCAGCTGGGCAGCTTGGGGGATCCCTTCATGTAGAGGATGATGGGATTCTCAGCCAACTGCTGTTTGATCTTTTCAATAGTTTCCATAAATGCCTCACTGGAGCGATTTCGGCGGCCATTCTACTGCAATCCGGGCAGACCACAAACTGGCAAACCGTTGCGAATGAAAGAAGTCATGCATCAATACGCCGCAGCTTGATCCGGATCATGGCAAGAATCAAGGGTTGTTCGCCCATCTTTGATACTGCTACAATCGACGGGCTTTGGGCCGTCTGGCCCCCTCATTTCAAGAACAATTCTTTTCAAGATAGAAAAGAGTACGCAATGTCTTGCAACCGTCGCCTTCGCACGGACCAGCCAATGGAGAGTAGAAAATGGCTTTCGAACTTCCCGCTCTGCCCTATGCAATCAATGCTCTGGAACCGCACATCTCCCAGGAAACCCTGGAATACCACCATGGCAAGCACCACAACACCTACGTGGTCAACCTGAACAACCTAGTGCCGGGTACCGAGTTTGAAGGCAAGTCTCTGGAAGAGATCATCAAGACCTCCACTGGTGGCGTCTTCAACAACGCTGCCCAGATCTGGAACCACACCTTCTACTGGCACTGCCTCTCCCCGAACGGCGGTGGCGAGCCCACTGGCGCTCTGGCCGATGCCATCACCAAGGCCTTCGGCTCCTTCGCCGAGTTCAAGGATGCGTTCACCAAGTCTGCCATCGGCAACTTCGGCTCCAGCTGGACCTGGCTGGTGAAAAAGGCTGACGGCTCCCTGGCCATCGTCAACACCTCCAACGCCGGTTGCCCGCTGACCGAAGCCGGTACCACCCCGCTGCTGACCGTCGACCTGTGGGAACACGCCTACTACATCGATTTCCGCAACCTGCGTCCGAAGTACATGGAAACCTTCTGGGCCCTGGTCAACTGGGAATTCGTGGCCAAGAACCTGGCTGCCTGATAAGCCTTTCTTGCCAAAACGCCCCGCACTTGCGGGGCGTTTTTTTATGGTCGAACACCTGCCATCGACAACAAAGGCGCCCGCAGGCGCCTTGTGGAAGATGACCGTGCTTACTGGTCTATCTCGTCCATGTAATCGTCGAGGTTGCCATCATCCGCCGCCTCTGGCTTCTGCTCCTGGAGCTCGGGTTTACGGCCCGTCACCTTGCCATCGTTGTACTGCAAGTAGAAGTCCTTGGTCAGGGCGTAAGGATCCAGCGCGTTGTCGATGATGCGCTCCTGATCGATCAGCTTGGAGCGGGTACCGAGGCCATCCAGCGCCCAGTGCACCACCTTCAGCGGGAAGGTCAGCAGGGCATAGGGGAAGTAGATGGTATCGATGGTATCCCCAACCAGTTGCCGGGTGGTGGTGGGACCGTAGACCGGCACCATCAGATAGGCGCCATCCCCGATGTCGGCCTTGCCGAGCACGGTGTCCATCTCCAGCGTGTTGCGAGCCAGGCCCGCATGCTTGGCCACGTCGAACAGACCGAGCAGGCCCACAGTGGTGTTGAGGGTGAAGCGGCCCAGGTTGGTACCGGCCCCTTTCAGATCACCCACCAGCAGGTGGTTTACCATGCTGCTCGGCTCGTCGAAGTTGTCCACGAAATTCTCGATGCTGTCCCTCACTCCTTGCGGGACATAGCGGGCATAGCCGTGTACCACGGGGCGCGCCACATAGGGCTCCAGCACGTCATAGTTGACGGCCCACATGGCACGGTTGGGCCCCTGGAAGGGGTCGCGAGGATCGCTGGCCGTGCTGGATGCCCCGGGGCGGCTCGGGGTCTCGCCGAGATCCAGGCTCTCCGGGCCCGGCTTGGGAGGGCCGCCCGCACAGCCCGCGAGCAGCAATGCCACCGCCAATGCTCCTGAACGCAGATACATATGAAAGTCCTAAGATTTTTTTGGGTATTGATATGAATTATACAGGGGGCCCACCCCATGGGGTGGGCCAAAAGCGTATTAGAGGGCGTGATCGATGCGGATGTCAATCGGCGCTGTGGGGATGGTGCTGGTCGGCACGGTGACCGAAACCCCTTCAAAGGCGCCTTCCTTGTTCATGACGTTGCCGCCCCGGGAGAGGCGCGCCTTGAACTGCAGCTCGGCATGGGCCGCCAGCTTGCTCCCCTCCATCATGGCATCCCCGTCCCCCAGGGAGAGGGTGAGCGGGAGATGCGGGCCTGCAATGCGCTTGACCGCGATGGGCATGGGCGGACCGTTGGGGATCACCGCAAAGACGAACAGATGGGCATCTTCCGGCATCTTGATGCCCGGCGCCAGGGTGATGTGCAGGGGGAACTCCCCCTCTTTCACCGCCAGCACCCCGGCTTGTGCCTGGCCTTCGGCAGACGGGGTAGTCACGGCGATGCCACGCTGGCCAAGCTGCTGCCTGGCGTACTCCATGGAGCGCTCCACCATGGTGTAGCGGGCCGAGCCCGGCTCCAGCAGCGGCAACATCCCCTGCCAGCGGTCGAGGGCGGTCTGGAAATCCTCTTTTTGCAGGGCCATGAAGGCGTGGACGGAGCGAGCCTCGATGTTGGCCGGGTCCTCGGTAATGACCGCCTGCAACAGTTGATCCGCACGGGCTTCCTCCCCCGTCATCATCAGGGCCTGGGCATAGGGCACCGCTACCATGGCCTTCTGGGGCGCGAGGGCGTAGGCACGCTCCAGCGCCTCGCGGGCCATCTCGGGATCATTGCCATCCAGGGTCAGGCGCCCCAGCAGCAGCCAGCCACGGTAGTCGTTCGGTTCTTCTTTCAGCCGGGTTCGCAGGGCCAGGGTGAAGTCCAGCAGATCCTGCTCGGTCACCCGGGCATCACGCTCCACCAGGATGCGATTGCTGAGCTCCCCCAACCGGCTGCTGGCATCCTGCCAGCGGCTCACCTCCTGCCAGGCGCCGAGCTTGGCGTAGAGGCCGATGCTCACCACCGCCAGCACCAGCACACCGGGGATCCAGATCAGGCTCTTGCCGCCACGGGCGGTCTGCTCCACGTCGGGAATGTCGTCCAGGAGGCTGCGCTGCAGCTCCACCAGGGATTCCGGCTCCTCCGCCAGTATCCCCTGCTCCCGCTCTTCCCCTATCTCCAGCAGGCGCTGGCGATAGAGCTGCTTGTTGAGGGCCGAGCGACTGATGCTCTGCCTGCCCTCGCCACGCCACAGCGGCACGATCAGCGCCAGGCTCGCCAGCACCAGCAGGGCCGCACCCAATATCCAGAATGGGGTCATGGTTTATCTTCCTCTTTGAGCAGGGCGGACAGCCTGGCCTGCTCTTCTGCACTCAGGGTGCCTTCAGGCTGTTGCAAGGGAGCAGGGGCATGGCGGCGGCTTCGCACCACCACGGTGACGACGCCAATCACGATGACCAGCAAGGGGCCAAGCCAGAGGATCAGGGTCGAGGCCATCAGGGGGGGATCATAGAGAATGAAGTTGCCGTAGCGGGCCACCATGTAGTCCACCACTTCCTGCTTCTCCTTGCCCTCGCGCACCATCTGGTAGGTCTTGTCCCGCAGATCCTTGGCAAGCCCGGCGTTGGAATCCGCGATGTCCTGGTTCTGGCACTTGGGGCAGCGCAGCTCCTTAGTCAGCTCGCGAAAGGTCTGCTCCTGGGCGTCGCTCTCGAAGGTGTAGACATCGATGGCGGCGCGGGCCTGTCCGGCACAGACGAGACCGGCCAGCAGCAACAGGGATGCAATCAGTGTTTTCATCGGGGAGGCCTCACTTCATGGCATCGAAGATGGGTTTGAGGGTACTGGCCCAGACGTCTGGGTTGATGTCCCCCACGTGGCGATAGCGGATGATGCCCTGGCTGTCGATGAAGAAGGTCTCGGGCGCGCCATAGACACCGAGATCCAGCCCCAGCATGCCGTCCGGATCATAGAGGTTGATCTGGTAGGGGTTGCCAAGCTCCGCCAGCCACTTGATGGCCTTGTCACGCTCGTCCTTGTAGTTCATGCCGACGATGTAGATCCCCTGCCCCGCCAGCTCCTTGAGGTAGGTGTGTTCTCCGTAACAGGTCGGGCACCAGGTGGCCCAGACGTTGAGCAGCATGGGGCGCCCCTTGAGGATGCTCCTGTCGTGCTGCTTGCCGAGATCGTAGATGTCCTGCAGGGTGAACACGGGCACCTCCTTGTCCACCATCACGGATTCGAGCTTGGTGGGATCGGAGTAGAGCCCCTTGAACAGAAACACGGCCCCCATCAGGAAGATGATGAAGGGCAGCAGATAGAGCCAGGTCTTCTTGCTCATGCCTTGGCCTCCTCGTCACGACGTCCGAAGCGGTAGCGCTTGTCCAGCATGGCCAGCACGCCGCCGAGGGCCATGAAGACGCCGCCGAACCAGATCCAGCGCACGAAGGGCTTGTAGTAGATCCGCACCGCCCAGGCGCCGTTGTCGAGCTGCTCGCCGAGCGCCGCATAGAGATCCCGGGTAACCCCCGCATCGATAGCCGCCTCGGTCATCGGCATGCGGCTCACGGTGTACATCCGCTTCTCAGGTTTGAGCAGGGCAGCCTGCTTGCCATCCCGGTGCACTTCCAGCACACCCTTGAAACCGTCGTAGTTGGGGCCGTTCTTCTCCTTGATGCCGGTGAAGACGAACTCGTAGTCGGCGAACTGGACGCGATCGCCGGCCTGCATCCGCAGGTCCTTCTCGATGCTGTAGTTCTGGGTGCAGGCGATGCCGATGATGCTGACCGCGAGCCCCACGTGCCCCAGGATCATGGCCCAGTGGCTGTTGCCAAGCTTGCGCACGCCGGTGGCAAAACCGTGTTTGTGGGTGGCCCGCGCCCAGGTCTCCTGCACGCTGGTGACGATGATCCAGACGCCAAGGCCGATACCGAGCGCAGCCCAGGGTTTGAACGCCTCGGCAAAGAGTTTGGGCAACAGCAGAGCCGCGGCCAGGCTCAGCACCAGGGCGAGCATCACCTTGCCCTTGAGCTCACCGAGATCCTGGCGGCGCCAGCGGAACAGGGGGCCCACCCCCAGCAGCAGGGCGAAGGGGATGATGAGCCAGCTGTAGATGTGGTTGAAGAAGGGGGTGCCGATGGAGATGCTGCCAAGCCCCAGCTCCTTGTGCACCAGGGGCAGCAGGGTGCCGAGCAGCACGGTGAGCAGGCCCGCCACCAGCAGGATGTTGTTGCCAAGGAGCAGGGTCTCGCGGCTCCACAGCTCATGCTTGCCATGGCTCTTCACCTGGGAGCCCTTGAAGGCGAACAGCAATAGGGAGCTGCCTATCACCGCCAGCAGGAAGCCCAGGATGAACAGACCCCGGGTCGGGTCCGAGGCAAACGCATGGACCGACACCAGCACGCCGGAACGCACCAGGAAGGTGCCGAGCAGGCTCAGTGAGAAGGCCGAGAGCGCCAGCAGCACGGTCCAGGCCTTGAAGGTGGCGCGCTTCTCGCTCACCGCGAGGGAGTGGAGCAGGGCCGTGCCCGCCAGCCAGGGCATGAAGGAGGCGTTTTCCACCGGGTCCCAGAACCACCAGCCGCCCCAGCCAAGCTCGTAATAGGCCCACCAGGAGCCGAGCACGATGCCCAGCGTCAGGAAGACCCAGGCCGCCATGGTCCAGGGACGGGACCAGCGCGCCCAGGTGGCGTCCAGACGCCCCGTCATCAGGGAGGCGATGGCGAAGGCGAAGGCCACCGAGAAGCCCACGTAGCCCATGTAGAGCATGGGGGGGTGGAAGATGAGACCGGGATCCTGCAGCAGCGGATTGAGATCCCGCCCGTCCACCGGGAAATACGGCAGGGTGCGGGTGAAAGGATCCGAGGTAAACAGCACGAAGGCGGTGAAGCCCACCGAGATAAGGCCGAGCACCCCGAGTACCCGCGCCACTGCATCGAGCGGCAGGCGGCGGCTGAAGAGGGCCACCGCCGCCGTCCAGCCCCCCAGGGTCAGCACCCAGAGCAGCAGCGAGCCCTCATGGGCTCCCCACACCGCCGAGATGCGGTATTGCAGGGGCAGCAGGCTGTTGGAGTTGGTGGCCACGTACTGCACGGTGAAGTCGTTGTCGATAAAGGCCCAGGTGAGGCAGAGAAACGACAGCAGCAGCAGCAGAAACTGGCTGTAGGCGAGCGGGCGGGCCGCCGACATCATGCCAAGACGACCGAGATGGGCCCCGATCAGCGGGTAACTGCCCAGCAGCAGGGCGGTGGCGAAGGCCAGGATCAGTGAGAACTGCCCTAATTCCGGGATCATTGACTATTCCCTCTCGATTGCACGGAGAAACCTGCCGATTTGGCGGTATAAAGAAGTGAATTCTTGGCGCATACCGGCATCATTGCTTGGCTCCCTGCAACTGCGCCTCTGTGTATTCGGGCTTGAAGTGCATGCCGTTGGTGGCGTCGGCCACTTCCGGCGGCATGTAGTTCTCGTCGTGCTTGGCCAGCACCTCGAAGGCGGCGACCGTGGTGGCATCCTTGAGGGTGCCCTGAGCGACAATGCCCTGCCCCTCGCGGAACAGGTCCGGCAGAATGCCGTCAAACTCCACCGTCACCAAATGGCCGCCGTTGTCCACCAGCTTGAAGGCTACCTTGAGGCTCTGGGGATCCCGCACCACAGACCCCGGCACTACCAGGCCACCGATGCGCAGGCGCTGCCCCTCCTCGGGCTTGATCTTCTCCGGCCCCTTCCCTTCCACCAGCTCGCTCGGGGTGTAGAAGAGGTCGATGTTCTGGCTCAGGGCATAGAGCACCAGGCCAGTCACGCTGGCAAGGCCCAGGCTGATGGCCAGGATGATGGTGAGGCGTTTCTTGCGGCGCGGGTTCATAGGGTGTTCTCCATCTGCTGGGCTGCCTTGCGGCGTGCCTCCCGAGCCTGCTTGTTGCGCAGTTCGCCAAGCAGGCTGCGGGTCTTCAACCGGGTGGAAATGACGATGCCGACCAGGCAGAGCAGGGTCAGACCGAAGGAGAGCCAGACGTAGAAGGCATAGCCTCCCATGGCCATGAAATCACTGAACGAGGCAAAGTGCATGCTTACTTCTCCTGCCTGGCGATGTCGGCGACCCAGGGGCGGTGCCACTCCCGCATCAGCAGCTCATTGCGAAAACGCATCAGGGTCAGGGCACCGAGAAACGCGGCGAACGCCAGGATCATGATGAGCAGCGGCCACAGCATCTCGGGGGAGATGGAGGGCTTGTCAAACTTGGTGATGGTGGCCCCCTGGTGCAGGGTATTCCACCACTCCACCGAGTAGTGGATGATGGGCAGGTTGATCACCCCGACCAGCGCCAGGATGCCGGCGGCGCGGCCCGCCACCACCTTGTCGCTGAAGGCGTTGTAGAGGGCGATGACACCCAGATAGAGGAACAGCAGGATGAGCTCGGAGGTGAGCCGGGCATCCCACACCCACCAGGTGCCCCACATGGGTTTGCCCCAGGCGGCGCCGGTAAAGAGGGCAATGAAGGTGAAGACGGCCCCCACCGGGGCGATGGCCGCCACCGTCATGTCTGCCATGCGCAGTTGCCACACCAGGCCAATGAAGGCGGCCACCGCCATGGTGGAGTAGGCGCCCATGGAGAGGATGGCGGAGGGCACATGGATATAGATGATCCTGAAAGAGTCGCCCTGCTGGTAATCGGCGGGAGCGAAAGCCAGCCCCCAGACGGTGCCGATGATGAAGGCGAGCAGGCTTGTCACGGCAAACCAGGGCAGCAGGGTGCCGGCCAGCCCATAGGCGCGCTCGGGTTTGGCATAAGGGTGCAACCATTTCCACATAGCTCACGAAACCTTTCAGTTATTAATTTTTAAGTGGCGAGGGCTACCATACCCATGGGGGAAAAACATCATATCCCCCGAAAGCAATAAGCAGCCATCCCCTTGATCTATCTCAACTATCTCGCCCCTAACAAGGCTTCAAACGAAAATCTTTTCACCAAATCAATCAGTTGACACTCACCCGAAGCGCCGCCGAGATAGCCAGGGGCGTCAGGGTCAATGCCCCCACCAGCATGGCCCCCAGGATGGCGAGCTGACCGGCATAGGGCAGTCCCATGCTCGCCGCGTCGATGGCGGAGGTGGCGAAGATAAGCACCGGAATATAGAGCGGCAGCAACAACAGGCTGAGCAGCACGCCCCCCTTGCGCAGCCCTGCGGTCAGCGCTACTCCGACCGCCCCGAGCAGGCTCAGCACCGGCGTACCGAGCGCCAGGGTGGCCACCACGGCCACATAGGTCTTCAGCTCCAGGGAGAGCAGGATGGCGAGCAAAGGGGAGATCAGCAACAGTGGCAGACCGGTCAGCAACCAGTGAGCGATCACTTTGGCCAGGGCCAGCAACCCCAGGGGATGGGGCATCAGCATCATCTGCTCCAGGGCGCCGTCACTGAAGTCGTCACGAAACAGCCGCTCCAGGGAGAGCATGGCCGCCAGCAGGGCCGCCACCCAGATGATGCCGGGAGCGATGCGGGCCAGCAACTGGGGCTCGGGCCCGATCCCCAATGGAAACAGGGTGATGACGATGAGGAAGAACCAGAGCGGGTTGAAGATGTCGGCGCGCTGGCGCAGGGCCATCAGCAACTCGCGGTGAATAAGGTGTATGACGGCGCGCAGCATGGGCTACTCCTGCAACAGCGAGGTCAGGGAGAGGGTCTTGAGCCGTCCCTGCATCAGGGTCAGATCCTGGTGGGTCGTAAGGACCACCATGCCCCCCCTGTCCGCGTGGGCGAGGAACAACTGCTCCAGCACCCTGACCCCCTGCTTGTCGATGGCGGTGAAGGGCTCGTCCAGGATCCAGAGCGCCGGTCGCTCGCTCAGCCACAACCTGGCCAGCGCCACCCGTCGCTGCTGCCCGGCGGAGAGCTGTCCCGCGGGATAGTCTTCGAAACCGGCGAGGCCGACCTGGGCCAGCACCCGCCAGAGATCCACGCCGTCCCCGGCAGGGCCATGAAGCTTCTGGTAGAAGGAGAGATTCTCAAGGGGGGTCAGGGTCGCCTTGACGCCGGGCTGATGGCCCAGGTAAAGCAGGCTGGCGTGGTATTCATCCCGGCAATGGCGGATATTCTCCCCATTCCAGCACACCTCACCAGCAAAGGGCTGGGAGAGGCCGGTGAGCAGGCGCAACAGGCTGGTCTTGCCCACCCCGTTGGGACCCTCAATCTGCATCAAATCCCCGGCACGCACCGCGAAGGAGAGATGTTCAAACAGGGTGCGATCTTCACGCACGCAGCTCAGATTGTTCGCTTGAAGCAGCATGGGGATGTAATCGTTGAAAATGAGGCGGCCTGCATCTTAACACAGGATCCGGAGGCGTCTTTTCAAAGATGCCAATAATCAACAGGATTTGTGGGGAAGATCGCGCCCCCACCAAAGAGATTGATGCCAAAGGATTATCCACCGTCCCGGCATCGAGAAAGAGGTGGCCACGGGCCGAACAGAAAGCGGGGAGGCACCGGCCTCCCCGCGACACATCCGTCAGCTGCGTCCCTTTCGCAGGGAAATAAGCAGCTCCGCTTCCGCCTGGGGCAACTCACACTCGCTCATCACCTCGTCCAGATCGGCACCAAGCTCCACCATCTTGGCGGCGCGGCTGTAGAGGCGGCGCTCCGGATCCTGCAACGTCAGCTCCTGCTGGCTGTCGTGGATCTTCTGCATGGCCCCTTCTGCGGCTTGCAGACGCTGGCCCATGCCGATGGCGCCCGTGTGCAACTCCATCATCTGCTTGCGCAGACTCTCGAGCTGCCCCTGCAGCGCTTCCACCCTGGCCTCGGACTCTCGCTGGCGACGACGGTGCCCCAGGATCCCGTAAAGGGCCAGCACCAGTGCGAGCAAGGACAACCCCAAGGCTGCAAATTCAATCATCAAACCATCACCTTACCGTCACAGGGAGGCGGACAGGTGCCATCGCCCCCGTCCGCACGTTCCCGTCCCTGTTACAGGGAACCAATGTCTTCCCACTCTTCATCGGAGAGCAGCTTGTTGAGATCCACCAGGATCAGCAGTTGGCCGTCACGGTTGCTGACGCCCTGGATGAACTTGGCGCTCTCCTCGGTGCCCACCGCCGGGGCGGCATCGATCTCGGAGGAGCGCAGATAGACCACCTCGGCCACGCTGTCCACCATGATGCCGATCACCTGCTTCTCCGCCTCGATGATGACGATACGGGAGTTCTCGCTCACATCCCCGGCCGGCAGGCCGAAGCGGGAGCGGGTATCGATGACGGTCACCACGTTGCCACGCAGGTTGATGATACCCAGCACGTAGTCAGGTGCACCCGGGACCGGAGCGATCTCGGTGTAGCGCAACACTTCCTGAACCTGCATCACGTTGATGCCATAGGTCTCGTTTTCCAACTGGAAGGTCACCCACTGCAGCACTTCGTCTTCGGCCAGATTCTGTGCAATATTGCGCTTCTCTGTCATCTTCTTGATCCTTGTATGAACCCGTCAACGGGTAAAATTAGCAATAAAACCATGGCGATGCCGATGTTGTCAGCGGCCTTCGATGTTCACGCCCCGGCCAAGCAGCAGCAAGAGCTCCCTGACGTGCAGCAGGGCACACATCTTCTCCTTGACCATGCCAGCCAACCAGGGGCGCTTGCCCTCCTGATGGCGCCACTTCACCTGGTCTCGGTGCAGCAGTTCTGTGCCCTTCAACTGGTGACAGGCCAATCCCCAGGGTGATTCTCCCAGCATAATCAGATATTTGTAATCGTCCATCTCCAGATGCTGGCCCGGCATGACCCACTGGGCCGTGTCCACCACGTTCATCTTCTGCTCGCGGGAGGTCATGATCCCCTTGTACCAGCCCGGCTGGCCGAAGAGAGAGGTCACCTCCCCCAGTTGATGGATACCCCCCAACTCGGTCAGAGGCACCGCAAACGTCACCCCGGCCACATCGAAGAAGAGCGCCTGAAACTCGTTGCCGGTATTCAGGTTTTCCCAGGTCGACGGTGCGGGCGCCGCCTCGAGGGCGGGCGCGGGTTCTGCCACCGCGAGGGCGACGGGCTCGACCTCCTCCACAACGGCTTCCACCACCGGCTCTGCCAGGGCGACCAGAGGCTCACTGTCAACCACCTCCGCCTCGAGCTGGAATGGCTCGACATGCACCTCTTCGTGGCTCAGGGCATCCATCTCGAACTGGACCTGTCCCACCTGGGCAAGCAGCTCGCTCAGCTGGGCCAGCCGGGTATCGGCTTCAAGATAGGGGGTGGCAGCCACCTCCGGCACGGCGACGGTCTGACGTTGCAACGCAGGGGCCGGTGCTTCGTCTTCGGGATCTTCCCGCAGCAGGGCATCGTCCAGCAGCAGGGAGTGGAAATAGTCGTCCATGGCCCGAACCTGGGTGGTCTCTCTCACGGCATCACCTCCTGGGTCCGTTGACGCTCCAGCGCGTCGAGATGGTTGAGCAGGGTCTCATAGGCATAGGTGCCCCGGCTGCCCGGTGCATAGATGGAGGGAGGAATGTGCACCAGACTGGCATCCCTGAATTTGGTGTCGATGGGAATGACCGCATTCCACACCGCCTCCCCATACTGCTCCTTGATGGACTGCAATGTCATCAGGGAGGCGCGAGTACGCTTGTCAAACATGGTCGGAATGATGGTGTAGCGGAACTTCTCCCGCTTGGAGCGCTGCATGATCTCGAAGGTCTTCATCATCCGCTCCAGCCCCTTGAGGGCCAGGAATTCGGTCTGCACCGGCACCAGGATGCGATCGCAGGCCGCCAGCGCGTTCACCATCATGACCCCCAGCACCGGCGGACAGTCGATGAGCACGTAGTCGAACTGATCCTGCACCCGCAGCAGAGCGCGCTTGAGCACCAGCCCCATCCCTTCCCGGTTGCCCATCACCCGATCCAGCGTGGCCAGGGTAATCGAGGCGGGCAGCAGGCTGATGTTCTCGAATCGGGTCTTGAGGGTCATCCGGTTGACCAGCTCGGCGCTGGGTTTGGCCGCCTGGAACAACTCGTACAGGGTGCCTTCCAGCCTGTCCGAGTCGAAATCGAGATAGGAGGTCAGGGAGGCGTGGGGGTCGGTGTCGATCAGCAGTACCCGCTGGCCACGCTGGGCCAGAATGCCCGCCAGGGAGACGACCGTGGTGGTTTTACCGACTCCACCTTTCTGATTGGCAACCGTCCAAACAATCACTGTATCAATCCTGCCTTGTTGTTATGCGTATGCCCCCACCGGGCAGCGCGATCACCCTGATCTTTTCACTGTCGACACTCTGCGGTGCGTCCTGCACCGGTGCCGCCGTCAGCTGTTTGACGGGGGCTGGCGGCACCCAGGCGAACCTGGATATGGCGACCACCACCTTGCGATTCTGTAATCGTCCCTGCTCGGTGCCATTGTCGACGAAGGGGGAAAACTCTCCGTACGCCTCGTAGGCTAGCCGACCGGGAGCCACCCCCTTGCCCACCAGGGCATTGAGCACTGCCTCGGCGCGGGCCGCTGACAATGTCCAGTTGGAGCGGAAAATTTCGTTGTTTATCGGTTGGTTATCCGTGTAGCCCCGCACCCTGACATAGTTATCGACCGGTTTGAGAATACCTGAAAGCGTATCGAGCACGGGTGCGGCATTGCTCCCCAGAAAAGCGCTGCCACTGTTGAACAGGAGACCTGAACTCAGCTCCACCGTCAGCCAGTTGTCATCCTGCGCAAGCTTCACCACCCCCGCATCGACCAGGGCGCCCATGGACTCCTGGATCTGCATGTCGATCTGAGCAAGAGCCGTGCCATCTTGCGAGACGGGCGTACCCGTGATGGGGGCACGCGAGGGGGACGCAGAGGCCTGGCTCTCCAGCAGGCTGGGGGCGGCCGAGACCGGGTTGTCCAGCAAGGAATTGCCCCGCCCTTCCAGCAGGCCATCGCTGCGCGGCGCCTGGTTGAAGGCCTGGGTCATGCCCTCGATGACGGCGCGGTACTCCTCCTTGTTGACGATGGCAACGGAGTAGAGCACCACGAAAAGGGCGAAGATGAGCGTCATGTAATCGGCATAGGAGACCAGCCAGCGATCGAGATGCTCTCGCCCTTGCAGGTGCAAACGATAGCGCTTGCGCATGGCTACTCCCCTTTCAGATAAGCCCGTAACCGCCTTTCAACCTGCGGGCCGTTCTCCCCGTGGGCGATGGCCAGAAGCCCCTCCAGGGTCATCTCCTGATAGAGGCCGTAATGGTAGTGGAAGGCGCGCAGCCGATTCGCAATCGGCAGATAGAGCAAGTTGGCAAAGCCCACCCCGTAGATGGTGGCGACGAAGGCCACGGCAATGCCCGCCCCCAGGGTGCCTGGCTCCTCCAGATGAAACATGGCCTGGATGAGACCAATCACGGCCCCGATGATGCCGATGGTGGGGCTGTACCCGCCCATGGACTCGAACACCCTGGCCGAGTGCTCGTTGCGCTCCTGCTCGATGTCGATATCCGCCTCCAGCAGGCTGCGGATATCCTCGATGGAGACGCCATCCACAATCATGGAAAGCCCCTGGCGGGTGAAGGGATCGGGCTCGGCCTCGGCCTGGTTTTCCAGCGCCAGCAAGCCTTGCTGGCGGGCGAACTGGGCCCACGCCTTCAGGCGCTCGGCCTGCTCCGCAAGATCCAGCTGCGGCGGAAACAGCATCCAGGTTGCCTGCCTCAGGGCACTGAGCAGGTACTTGCGGGGAGTCTGCAAGATCACCGCCCCCCAGGTTCCCCCGACGACGATGACAAAGGCCGGGCCATCCAGCAGGGTCAGCAGGCTCCCGCCATGCCACCACTGGGCGATGGCGACGGCCCCCAGCGCCAGCACCAGGCCGAGCATGCCCATGGTCAGCGACCCAACTCGACCAGAATGCGCTGGGCCACTCGATCCAGCGGCAGGGATTCGCTTGCTATGCCCGCCTTGGCAACAGCCTGGGGCATGCCATAGACCACGCAGGAGGCTTCATCCTGCGCCCAGATGGTCGCCCCCTGCTCCTTGAGCAGACGGGCACCGTCGCGGCCATCCGCCCCCATGCCGGTCAGTACGATGGCCAGCACCTTGTCGCCATAGGTCTTGGCGGCGGAGGCGAAGGTGATGTCCACACAGGGTTTGTAGTTGACCTTGTCATTGCCATCGATGATGCGAAGACGGGCACCGGGCCCGCGCCCTTCCAGCAGCATCTGCTTGCCACCGGGGGCAAGATAGGCCTGACCCGGCTTGAGCACGTCGCCATCCTGCGCCTCCTTGACTCCTATCTGGCACAGCCCGTTGAGGCGGGCGGCAAAGGCAGCGGTGAAGGTGGCCGGCATGTGCTGGATCAGCAGAATGGGATGAGGGAAATCTCCCGGCAGCTTGGTCAGCACGTTCTGCAGTGCCACTGGCCCGCCGGTGGAGGTACCGATGGCAACCAGC
>NZ_CAWMFQ010000146.1:40446-42247 GCF_963866995.1 Aeromonas sp. ZOR0002
CAGGGTCCCCGTGACGGCGGGCCGTACGGCAGGCTCGGGGGCACGGGGCCGGGTCGCCATCAGGAAGCGTTTGCGAGCGATCTCCTTGACCCGCTGCTGCAGCAGGTTCACGGCTTCGTCCTTGTCGCGGGCGATGTCTTCAAACTTCTTGGGCAGAAAATCGAGGGCGCCCGCATCCAGCGCATCCAGGGTTGCCTTGGCTCCCTCGTGAGTCAGGGAGGAGAACATCAGGATGGGGGTCGGACACTTGGCCATGATCTCGCGCACGGCGCTGATGCCGTCGAGCACCGGCATTTCAATGTCCATGGTAATGACATCGGGCCGCAACTGCTGCGCCTTGTCTACCGCCTCCCGCCCGTTCTGAGCCGTGTCGATCACCGTCATCAGGGGATCCTGATTGATGATTTCGCTGACCCGACGGCGGAAGAAACTCGAATCGTCGACCACTAATACCTTGACTGCCATTGTTATTCTTTTAACTCCTTGAGCCTGGCGCTCAGTGGCGACGGGCATAGGCCTTGAGCAGGCTGGGCACATCCAGAATGAGGGCGATGCCGCCGTCGCTGGTGATGGTGGCGCCAGCCATGCCGGGGGTTCCTTGCAGCAGGTTGTCCAGGGGCTTTATCACCACCTCTTCCTGACCGATGAGGTTGTCTACCACGAAGCCGACCTGCTGGGTGCCGATCTGGACGATGACCACGTGGCCCTGGTCCTGGCGGGCCGTCTTGCCGGCACCGCGTACCAGCCACTTGTGCAGGTAGAACAGCGGAATCGCCTTGTCACGGACGATGATGGTGAGCTGGCCATCCACCACGTTGGCCTTTTTCAGATCCAGGTGGAAAATTTCATTCACGCAACCGAGGGGCAGGGCGAAGGTCTGCTGACCCACCTCCACCATCAAGGTCGGCAGAATGGCCAGGGTCAGGGGAACCTTGATCTCGAGACGGGTGCCCTTGCCCCAGGTGGAATCGATGTGCACCGAGCCATTGAGGCTGACGATGCTGGTCTTCACCACGTCCATGCCCACTCCACGGCCTGAGATGTCGGAGATCTCCGACTTGGTGGAGAAGCCGGGGGCGAAGATCAGGTTGTAGGCATCGTTGTCGCTCATGCGCGCCGCGCTGTCAGCATCGAGCACACCACGGCTGATGGCGATGGACTTGAGCTTCTCCGGGTCCATCCCTGCGCCGTCATCCTCGATGCAGAGCAGAATGTGGTCCCCTTGCTGGGAGGCGCTCAGGGTGATGGTACCCTGACGGGGTTTGCCCGCCTTCTCGCGCACGTCCGGCATCTCGACGCCATGGTCGCAGGAGTTGCGCACCAGGTGAACCAGGGGGTCGGCCAGGGCCTCCACCAGGTTCTTGTCCAGATCCGTGTCCTCACCCACCATCACCAGCTCGATCTCCTTCTTGAGGGTACGAGCCAGATCGCGCACCACGCGCGGGAAGCGGCCGAATACTTTCTTGATAGGCTGCATGCGGGTCTTCATGACCGCGCCCTGCAGATCGGCAGTCACGACGTCGAGGTTCGCGACAGCCTTGGACATCTCTTCGTCATTGCTGGCGATGCCGAGGCTCACCAGGCGGTTTCTCACCAGCACCAGTTCGCCCACCATGTTCATGATGACGTCCAGGGTCTTGGTATCCACCCGCACCGTGGTATCGCTCTGTACCGCGCTGCTCTCGGCGGGAGCGGCCTGCTTGGCAGGGGCGGCCTTGGCTGGCGCTGGGGGCTCTGCCGGCGCGGGTTTGGCGGCCACCGGCGCCTTGGGCGGCGTCACCGGGGCTGCGGGGGCAGCGGG
>NZ_CAWMFQ010000147.1:0-4236 GCF_963866995.1 Aeromonas sp. ZOR0002
CCTGTTGCAGAGCCGGTTGGCCAGTCCGCAGGGAGCCCATATCCGGCTGGAGAAGGTACTGCCCATGGGCGGTGGCATCGGGGGCGGCTCGTCGGACGCGGCCACCACCCTCGTGGCCCTGAACCACCTCTGGCAAGCCGGCTTGAGTGAAGACGAGCTGGCCGAGCTCGGCGTGCAGCTGGGCGCCGACGTGCCGGTGTTCGTGCGGGGCAAGGCCGCCTTCGCAGAGGGCGTGGGGGAGCGGTTGCAACCGGTCGAGGTGCCGGATGCCTGGTACCTGGTACTCAAGCCCGATTGCCATGTGGCCACCGCCGCCGTGTTCCAGGATCCCGACCTGCCCCGCAACACCCCCAAGATGACCCTGGACAATCTGCTGGCAGGAGAGTGGAAAAACGATTGCGAACTGCTGGTGAAAAAGCGCCACCCCGAGGTTGCCAATGCGCTCGGCTGGTTGCTAGAATACGCGCCGTCAAGAATGACGGGCACTGGCGCCTGCGTCTTTGCTCGATTTGAAGACGAAATGGCTGCTCGGAAGGCGTTGGCAATAGTGCCGGAAGGCTGGGATGGGTTTGTCGCCAAGGGCGAGAACATATCACCACTCTTCGTCACTTTGCAACAAGTGAGTGATTGGGGTATCGCCAAGCGGTAAGGCAGCGGGTTTTGATCTCGCCATTCCTAGGTTCGAATCCTAGTACCCCAGCCAACTCTCTCCTTGTTGAGGCCGCATCGGGAGGTGTTGACCTCGTCGATGTGTCTTGGGCCAATCTGACGCGATGGCGCTCAAGGTGGATTCCCGTCCACCCACCCTGCGGGTGATGAGACGCCATCCTCGACATCGCCCAGAGACCTTGTCCGTCATCTTGCTAAATCGTTTGCCCCCAAACGATACGGGTCTAAAATCAGACTCCCCACATACTGGATGCAACCCCGAGGTTTCAAACCGTGCCTGACATGAAGCTGTTTGCTGGTAACGCAACGCCGGAACTAGCCCAGAAGATCGCAGATCGCCTGTTTATCAAACTCGGCAATGCTGCCGTAGGTCGCTTTAGCGACGGCGAGATCAGCGTACAGATCAACGAGAATGTACGCGGTGGCGATATCTTCATCATTCAATCCACCTGTGCCCCGACCAACGACAATTTGATGGAATTGATCGTCATGGTGGATGCACTGCGTCGTGCTTCAGCTGGCCGTATCACTGCCGTTATCCCCTACTTTGGTTATGCCCGTCAGGACCGCCGCGTCCGCTCCGCCCGTGTGCCCATCACCGCCAAGGTCGTCGCCGACTTCCTCTCCAGCGTGGGTGTGGACCGTGTGCTGACCGTTGACCTGCATGCCGAGCAGATCCAGGGTTTCTTCGACGTCCCCGTCGACAACGTGTTCGGCAGCCCGGTGCTGCTGGAAGACATGAAGGCCAAGAACCTCGAATCCCCCGTGGTCGTGTCACCGGACATCGGCGGCGTGGTCCGTGCCCGTGCCATCGCCAAGCTGCTGGACGACACCGACATCGCCATCATCGACAAGCGTCGTCCCCGTCCGAACGTCTCCCAGGTCATGCACCTGATCGGCGACGTAGCCGGTCGTGACTGCGTCATCGTCGACGACATGATCGACACCGGCGGCACCCTGTGCAAAGCGGCCGAAGCGCTGAAAGAGCGTGGTGCCAAGCGCGTGTTCGCCTATGCGACCCACCCTGTCTTCTCCGGCACCGCCGTTGAAAACATCAAGAATTCGGTCATCGACGAGCTGATCATCACCGACTCCATCCCGCTCACCCCGGAGATGAAGGCAGTCGGCAAGGTCAAGCAGCTGACCCTCTCCTCCGTGCTGGCCGAAGCGATTCGCCGCATCAGCAACGAAGAGTCCATCTCTGCCATGTTCGAGCATTGATAGACCCTGTCGTGACAAAAACCGCCGAATGGCGGTTTTTGTTTTTTTGGGTGCCTGGCGCCAGCCGCCAGCCTCCACTCGGCAAGAGACGAAAACCTCGGACGAGCCACCCCACCCGAGCCCTTCTGTCCAGCTTTTCCCCGACCTTGCCGCACTTTGGTTGAGTGATCGCCACTCGGCGGCTAGAATATTGCGTCCCATTGCCCCGGGTCATCCGCCCATGGCAAGTAGCGAGTGAAGACATCAAGCGTGACAAGTCAAATCAAACTGATTGTCGGGCTGGGTAATCCCGGCCCCGAATATGCCAAGACCCGCCACAATGCGGGCGCCTGGTATGTGGAGCAACTGGCACGCTGGCACAATGTCAGCCTGCGCGAAGAGCCCAAGTTCTTCGGCCACACCGCCCGCTTCCTGGTGGACGGGCAGGATGTGCGGCTGCTCATCCCGAACACCTACATGAATCTCTCCGGCAAGGCCGTGGCGGCGCTCGCGCGCTTCTACCAGATCGCCCCGGAGGAGATCCTGGTGGCCCACGACGAGCTGGACCTGCCTCCCGGCATCGCCAAGTTCAAGCAAGGGGGCGGTCACGGCGGCCATAACGGCCTCAAGGACATCATCGCCAGGATGGGCAACAACAATAACTTCTTCCGGCTGCGCCTTGGCATCGGCCATCCGGGCGCCAAGGAGCTGGTCGCCGGCTTCGTGCTGACCAAGGCGCCCAGCAGTGAGCAGAGTCTGATTGAGGCCGCGCTGGACGAATCCCTGCGCGCCACCGACATCCTGTTCAAGCAGGACATGACCAAGGCCATGAATCGCCTGCACAGTTTCAAGGCCGAGAAAGTCTAGGCCTTCAGCCTGCATCGCCAGGCAGTTCAAGATGACCGGCCCCCTGGCGAGATCCCTCGCCTCGGGGTCAAGCAACACGACACGGGCCGCCCGCGCGGCCCCTTGAAGCATCCATCAACAAGGTAACAATCCATGGGTTTTAAATGCGGTATCGTGGGCCTGCCCAATGTAGGCAAATCCACCCTGTTCAATGCGCTGACCAAGGCCGGCATCGAAGCCGCCAACTTCCCGTTCTGCACCATTGAGCCGAACACGGGTGTGGTCCCCATGCCGGATCCCCGCCTCGACCAGCTGGCGGCCATCATCAATCCGCAGCGTGTCGTGCCGACCACCATGGAGTTCGTGGACATCGCTGGCCTGGTGGCCGGTGCCTCCAAGGGCGAAGGCCTTGGCAACCAGTTCCTCGCCAACATCCGTGAAACCGAAGCCATCGGTCACGTGGTGCGCTGCTTCGAGGACGAGAACATCGTCCACGTGGCGGGCAAGGTCTCCCCGGCCGACGACATTGAGGTGATCAACACCGAGCTGGCCCTCTCCGACCTGGATGCCTGCGAGCGCGCCATCAATCGCCAGTCCAAGCGTGCCAAAGGCGGCGACAAGGATGCCAAGCTGGAAGTGGAAGTGCTGGAGAAGATCAAGGTTGCCCTGGAAAACGGCCAGATGATCCGCGGCATGAAGCTGGACAAGGATGAGCTGGACGCCGTCAGCCACCTCAACTTCCTGACCCTCAAACCCACCATGTACATCGCCAACGTGGCGGAAGATGGCTTCGAGAACAATCCCTATCTGGATCAGGTCCGTGAGATAGCCGCCGCCGAGAACGCCGTTGTCGTGGTCGTCTGCTGCGCCATCGAGGCGGACATCGCCGAGCTGGACGACGAAGACCGCGCCGAGTTCATGGCGGATCTGGGCATCGAGGAGCCGGGCCTGAACCGGGTGATCCGCTCCGGATACGAACTGCTCAAGTTGCAGACCTACTTCACCGCCGGTGTGAAAGAAGTGCGCGCCTGGACCATTCCCGTAGGTGCCACCGCCCCGCAGGCCGCTGGCAAGATCCACACCGACTTCGAAAAAGGCTTTATTCGCGCCCAGACCATCGCCTTCGACGACTTTATCACCTACAAGGGTGAGCAAGGCGCCAAGGAAGCAGGCAAGATGCGCGCGGAAGGGAAAGACTACATCGTCAAGGATGGCGATATCATGAACTTCCTGTTCAACGTCTAACCCCATGAGAGGCCAGCATTTGCTGGCCTCTTTTTTATCTGGCCAGAGGCGCGATCTGGGTGCGAATGTCGTAAAAAAAACCAGATTGTTGGGCTTTTGCACGACAGCGGCCAATAACTCGCCAAACGCACCCAAATTCGTTTTTTCAAACAAAAAAAGGGTTGACGCCCCAGAGCCAGATACGCATAATTCCGGCCGCACAGTGACGAGGCAACGACTCACTGGAAGCACGGTTGGCTATGTAGCTCAGTTGGTTAGAGCATCGCACTCATAATG
>NZ_CAWMFQ010000148.1:0-516 GCF_963866995.1 Aeromonas sp. ZOR0002
CACAGTCCTCATCCTCGGCTGGCTCTGCTGGCAGGGGCGGGCACTGCAACAACTGCTGCTGGGGGAGACCCAGGCCCGCCTTATGGGGCTGAACGTGGACAGCATGCGGGTACGCCTGGTGCTGGCGGTCTGTCTGCTCACCGGGGTGGCGGTCTCCCTGTGCGGCGTCATCGGCTTCGTCGGCCTGGTGGTGCCTCACCTGCTGCGCCTGTGCGGCGGCAGCGATCAGCGCTTCCTGCTGCCCGCCTCGGCGCTGGGGGGCGGCGCCCTGCTGCTCGGGGCCGATCTGGTGGCCCGCTCGGCGCTGCACGCCGGTGAACTGCCCATCGGGGTCATCACTGCCTCGGTGGGTGCCCCGCTCTTTATCTATCTGCTGCTGAGGCAAGATGCCGATGTGTCCCGCTGATCCCGCCCCCTGGCGGCTGGAGGCCCGCGCCCTGGCCATCCCCCATCGCCTCGCCCCCCTGGATCTCGCCTGGTCCGGCGGTCAGCTGGTGGCCCTGCTCGGCCCCAACG
>NZ_CAWMFQ010000149.1:0-3767 GCF_963866995.1 Aeromonas sp. ZOR0002
TCAAGGTTAGCCTTTCAACATGTAATTGGGACAGCGCCATAAGAAAGGCCTCCCTTGCGGAGGCCTTTTTGTTGGCTCATTGCTGCAAAGAGGGATCAACCCTCGGTTTTCAGGAAGTTGCGATAGAGCATGTAGAGGTGGGCCGAGCTCCAGCTGAAGTTGCTGGCACCCTGCATGGCGCCGGTTTCCGGGTTGTAGTTCTCGCGGATGGGGCCGCTGCCCGCCAGCCCCTCGGCGTTGGCAAACAGCTTGTTGACGAGCGTCTGGGCATCGCTGCGATAGCCGTAGTTCTCCAGCCCCTTCACCCCGAAGTAGAACTGATCCAGCCAGACCCGGCCGCGCCAGTAGATGTCGGGGTCGTAGGCCGGGTTGGTCAGTGCCGCCGTGCCGAGCGGCACCTTGGTGTTGAACTCCTGGGCATTGAGCATCACCTCGCGCACCCGCGCCGCCTTCTCCTTGTCCGCCACCTCGGCCCAGAGCGGACTCCACCCTTCCGGGCCACGGCCGCGGGCGGTCAACAGCTTGCCGACGCAGCCGTTGGCGTCGGGCAGATCCCCCTGGGCTATCTGGCGGTCGTAATAGAAGCCGGAGGCCTCATCGAACAGGCAGCTGTTGATGTAATCGGCCAGCTGGGTCGCCCCTTCGCGATAGCGGCTCGCCTCGTCCGGTTTGCCGAGCAGCTCGGCCATGTCGGCCAGGATGCGCTTCTCCTTGGCGAGGAAGGCGTTGAGCTCCACCGACTCCTGATCGATGGAGAAGCCGATGAGGTTGCCGTCGTCCTCATGGTTTTCGAAGAAGAAGACGTTCCAGTCCTGGCGCGCCCTGGCCAGGTCGCCGCCATAGGTCTTGTCGGCATAGCGCTTGAGCTGATCCGGCTCGATAAAGCCGAAGCGGGCGGCGTTGTCCATGCCGGACTCCCAGCCGGCACCGTGCTGGGCGCCAATATCCATGTCGGCGTAGCCGCCAACGCTCAATACCTGCTGATAGAGCGCCATGCCGGCGCAGCCATACCAGCCATCTCCCTCATTGGTACAGCTCGACAGATCCAGCCCGACCGGTGCCCCCGTCGGGTACTGCACCTTGAAGGTGATGTTGCCGAACTCGTCGTTGTGCTCGACGTGGCGGGTGGCGCCATATTCGATGATGCCGTTGCGGTTGTTGTCCCGCGCCCGATACCACCAGTCGTGATAGGCCTGGATCTTCGGATACATCTCGGCGATGAAGGCCTTGTCCTGGGTGGCGCTGTAGATCTCCCAGATGGCCCAGGCGGAGAGGGGCGGCTTGGTGTCGCGCTCGTTCCAGTTGCCGCCGTCGCCACCGCGATCGGCGAGCTTGTTGTAGAAGACGGCGTCGATCACCATGCCGGCATCCTGCGGCCGAACCGGGTCATCGGCCTGGATCTGGTAGTCATACATGGCGCGCACGTTGTTCTTGGCTACCTCGGGGTTGAAGTGGGCCATGGCGTAAGCGTGCTTCCAGCTGTCCCAGGCCCAGACCCCGTCGAACCAGCGGGCGGTGTTGGAGGGGGTGACCCCGTCGTGCAGGATGGCACCGGCCGGCGAGCGCCAGTTGCCGTTGAGGGTCTCCATCGCCTTGACCGCGATGCGCCGCTCCGACTCCGGGATCCCCTGATTGGAGAGGCCGCGCGCCAGGTAATCCTCCCAGCGGCGGATGGAGTCGTCGAAATGGCTGGCGGGGTCGGCCAGCAGCGCCTGGCGGCTTCGCTCGAAGCGGCTCGCGTCAGCACTGCTGTGGATATAGCTCTGCAGGGTGTAGATATCCTGCTGGCCCTTGGCGGCCAGGGTGAGGCTGGCCTCGCTCACGTAGCCGAGCCCCTGCTCGTCGAGGGTGGTGCTACTCGGCAGGGTGCGATCGATGCGGTAGCTGGCGCTGCCGCTTTGCATGATGTTCCAGGTGCTGCGCAGTTTGCCGAACTGAAATGCCACGCCGCGCTCGGTCTGGCTGATGGTGCGGGTCCAGGCGGGGTACTGCTCGGCGACCGTCTTGTTGGCATCCCACTGGTTGAGCAGCTCCCCCTGCCAGTTGAGCTTGAGGGTGAGGGGGGCATCAGTGTGGTTGATGAGGCGGGTACGAACCAGCGCAGTGCGGGCATCGCCGTAGCGCAGCTCCAGCTCCAGGGTGAAGGGGTCGAAATCGAAGCGCTGCACCAGCGCTCCCGGGATGGCGTACAGCGCCTGTTTGCTGGCGCTGGTGAGCGGGAAGGCGCGGCCGCTCTCGTCGCTCAGGGTCAGCTTGTCCAATTCGCTTGCGAAGAACAGGCTGTACTCCTCGGCGATGACCATGGGGCCGGTAAAGCCGCCCCACTCGCTGTCGCTGGCGGGCAGCAGGAAGCCGTGCCAGGCGCCGAGATCGAGCAGCGGGTTGTATTTGAGGTTGGCGTAGCTGTCAAAGTCACGGAACTGGAGCGGGGTGCCGCTGCGGTCGATCACGTTCTGATACTGGTTCGCCAGGGTGGTGCTGGGGGCGGCCGAGCTGCTGGAGTCATTGCCGTTGCAGGCAGTGAGGCCGAACAGGGCGACGCTCAGGGTGATGGAAAGTAAATTTTTACGAAACATCTCTCGCTCCAATGACAGTTTTTGTAGGTTGAGGAAGGTGTTTTTAGTGATTATTTTAGTGAAATCGTTTGCGGGAGCCATTATAGGGCGATTTTGGCGGGATTATTGGCGCTGTGTCACAGTGCAGGAGGGGCGAGTGTGAGCCGGATCACCCGGTTACACGAGGTTACATAGTCTTGTATTTTAGTAATTATTTACTTTCGTGGTGGCAGTCAGCGAGAGAGAGGAGGGGCAGGTACGCAGGTATTGGTGGGGGGTCAGGCCGAACTCCTCCTTGAAGCGCGCGGCAAAGCGGCCGGGGGAGTCGTAGCCACAGGCGAGGGCGGTCTGAAGCGGAGTGAGCCCCTGTTGCAGCAGGGTGAGGGCGTGCCCCAGGCGTACCTGGGTCAGCACCTGGCGAAAGCTGCGCCCCTCGGCGGCCAGTTTGCGGACCAGAGAGGCGCGGCTCATGGCGAAGTGGGTCGCTACCGTCTCCAGCCGGTGATCGAGACCAGGCTCCACGCTGAGGTAACGGGCCAGCCGTTCCCCCAGGGTCATGGTGGTGGCAGGAAAGAGCAGGCCAAGGCCCCCCGCTTCCCTGAGCTCGCCATAAAACCCTTGCAGCAGCTGGGTCTGGGCCGTCTCGCAGAGCTGCCGCTGCGCCATGGTGGTGACGAGATCGAAGCAGAAGGCGAGGGCCGACGTCACCCTGATGGCCGGTGGCTTGAGGAGATCGAGGGGGCTCTCTGCCAGCCACTCGGCCGGTGGCGGGGCCAGCAGGGTGAGCGCCTGGGAGCGAAACGTGCCCTGTTCCGGCTGGTTGACGAAGGTGAGCCGGTGACCCGCCGGGATCAGCAGCCAGCTCTCCTTGTCAAAGGAGAGGCGCTGCTCCCGCCACCACAGCTGCTTGCGGCCCTGCTGCACCCAGATGAGGGTCGGCGCGTAGATGAGCACCCGGCGCAGGGGCTGCTGGCGGATCCCGAAGTAGTGATTCAGTTGCAGCAGGGGCGTGCTCATCGGGCGGGCTCCTAGGGGGTGGTGAAGGTGGCGGTCAGGGTGGCCTTGCCAAGGGCCAGGCTGTTGAGCATGTAGCCTACCATGGCGGGCGGGGTGTTGGCCTTCACCTCCAGCGCCTTGGGCAGGGCCCAGACGGTGAACTGGTAGCGGTGCATGCCGTGACCGGCGGGCGGGCAGGGGCCGCCATAACCCTGG
>NZ_CAWMFQ010000150.1:0-33083 GCF_963866995.1 Aeromonas sp. ZOR0002
AGGCGGCGGCCGGGTTGGCCTCGAACAGGGGGGTGCCGAAGCTGTCGGTCACCTCGGTGATGAAGTAGGGGGTGACCTGGAAGCCGCCATTGGCCAGCACCGAGTAGCCGCGCACCACTTCCAGCGGGGTAAACTCCGCCGCACCCAGCGCCAGGGATTCATTGGCGGAGATGTGATCACGGGCGAAGCCGAAGCGGGTCAGGCCGTCGATATAGGTATCCAGCCCGATGGCGCGCATCAGCCGGACCGACATCACGTTCTTGGACTTGGCAAGGCCGAGGCGCAAGGTGGTCGGCCCTTCATAGATGGCGGGCGAGTTCTTGGGCTGCCACATGGGGCCCTTGGCGGGATCCCACTGGTTGATCGGTGCATCGTTGATGAGGGACGCCAGGGTATAGCCCTGCTCCAGCGCGGTGGCATAGAGGAAAGGCTTGATGTTGGAGCCGACCTGACGACGGGCCTGATCGACCCGGTTGAACTTGGAGAGCTCGAAGCTGAAGCCGCCGACCAGGGCCTCGATGGCGCCGTCTTGAGGGTTCATGGCCACCAGGGCGGCGTTGACGTCGGGGATCTGGGAGAGCAGCAACTCTTCCCCTTTCTCCCTGACCCAGATCTGGGCGCCGACTTTGAGTACATCCCGCGCCGATTTCGGGGCAAAACCCTGGCGATCGTCGGTGATGAAGGCGCGCGCCCACTTGATGCCATTCCAGCCCAGTTCGGCCTGTTTGCCATTCTTGAGCACCAGGGTGGCGCTCTTGTCGCCGAGCTGGGTGACCACGGCGGCCATCAGGGGCTGATAGATCGGCTGCTTGGCCAGATGGGCCATGATCTGCTCGTAGTCCCAGGCCGTTTCACCGGCTTTCCACAGCAAGGCGGTCGGGCCACGGTAGCCGTGGCGGGTGTCGTAGTCGAAGACACCGTCCAGCAGCGCCTGATGGGCGGCGCGCTGACGCTTGGCGGTGACGGTGGTGTAGACATGCAGCCCCATGGTGTAGGCATCTTCACCAAACTGCTCCACCATCTTCTGGCGCACCATCTCGCTCAGATAAGGGGCGTTCAGCGTAGTTTCGGCACCGTGAAAACGGGCCTTGACCGGCATCTTGGAGGCTTCGTCATACTGGGCCTGGGTGATTTTGCCGGTTTCCAGCATGCGACCCAGTACCACGTTGCGGCGGGCGAAGGCGCGCTCCGGAGAACGGATCGGGTTCAGCATGGAGGGTGCCTTGGGGAGACCCGCGATGATGGCGATCTCGTCCAGGGTCAGATCCTTGACCTCCTTGCCGAAGTAGACCTGGGCGGCCGCGCCGACCCCGAATGCCCGGTAGCCGAGGGGAATCTTGTTGAGATAGAGGGTGAGGATCTCGTCCTTGGAGAGGTTCTGCTCGATGCGCCAGGCGAGGAACACTTCCTTGATCTTGCGTACCAGGGTCTTCTCGTTGCTCAGGAAGAAGTTGCGAGCCACTTGCTGGGTAATGGTACTGGCGCCCTGGCGCGCCTGGCCGGAGACGGCCCAGACGGTGGCGGCACGGATGATGCCGATGGGGTCAATGCCCGGGTGCTCATAGAAGCGGGCATCTTCGGTGGCGAGTACGGCATCGATCATGGACTGGGGAATTTCGTCCAGCCGCAGGGGGATGCGACGAATTTCGCCAAACTGGGAGATCAATTCCCCATCCCGGCTGTAGACCTTCATGGGGGTAGCCAGTTTGACATCGCGCAGGGCGCTGACGTCCGGCAACTGGGGCTTGATGTAGAAGTAGATGCCGATGAGGCTGGCAACGCCCAGCACAGCACCCAGCATCATGACAATAAACAGGCGAACGAGCCATTTCAGCATGGAAGAACTACCAATCGTCTTAAAATTAGCCAACGGGCGCAGAGTATAGCCTTTTTACCCTCGCGGATTCGAGGTTTTCCTGTCCGCAAACAGGCGACCCCGAGAAGAGGCGGGAGGGTAGCACTCCAGGGCACAATTACCAAGGGGGCCGCAATCAAGGCCGAAAGGAGAGGGGCGTCAACTTTTGACACAAACTTTATGACATTGATAGATAGAGCATTATATTGAGTTAAGCCGTCACATCATGACGCGCTGTCCTACAATAAGTCCGAAAACCCAATAACGCATGGATGTGTATATGTTTGGGCTATTAAGTAAGGGATCCCTCGTCTCCATGGCGGGCATTGATTTTGGCAGTCAAACCATCAAGGCCGTCACCATCAGCGGACGTCCCGGCAAGGTGCACCTCGGCTCGGTTGCCGAGATCCCCATGCCAAGAGGAACGCTGGTCGACTATCAACTTCAGGACATTGAACGGGTCAGTCAGTCTCTCAAGTCGCTCAAGCGGCTCGTGCAAGGGGATTGCCAGAACGTGGCCACGGCCGTGACCGGTTCCAACGTCATCACCAAGATCATTCAGGTCGATACCAACATCAACGAGAGCGAGCTGGAGAACCAGGTTCACCTGGAGGCTGAGCAGCTCATCCCCTTTCCCCTCGATGAAGTGAGCCTGGATTTTGAAATCCTCGGCATGGCGGGCGACAACGGGCGTCAGGAGGTCCTGCTCAGTGCCGCGCGGACCGAGAGCGTCAGTGGCCGGGTCAGTGCCCTGACGGAGGCAGGCATGACGACCATGGTGGTGGATGTGGGGGCCCATGCGCTCGGACGCGCCGTGCTGGCCTGCCTGCCCGACCTGCAAACCTCGGAGAAACCGGTTGGCATCGTCGACATCGGTGCCAGCGCCCTGACTTTCGCCGCCCTGCTACGGGGCCAGGTCATCTATTCCCGGTTGCAGAATTTTGGTGGTGATCAATACAGCCAGGCATTGGCCTCTTTTTACAGCATGAGTATGGAAGAGGCGGAACTGGCCAAGCTCCAGGGCTCCTTGCCTGCGGATCATGAGGTGGATGTCCTGTTGCCTCACCTCAGCACCCTGGTGTTGCAGATACGGCGCAACGTGCAGCTGTTTTGCAGCTCTTCGGGGAACAAGGAGCTCTCCAGGCTGGTGCTGACCGGAGGGGGGAGCCTGCTGCCGGGGCTGGCCGGACAAATCGGCAGCGAGCTCAACTGCGAGGTGCTGCATCCCGATCCCTTTGCACTCTTTGGCAAGCCGCAGGGAGAGGGGGGGCTGACTCATGGGGCCAAGTACATGACGGCGCTCGGGCTGGCACTGAGGAGCTTCACACCATGTCAAATATAAACCTTCTGCCCTGGCGGCAGGCTCGGGCGCAGCGTCAGAAGAAACAATTCGGCATCCTGTTCGGTCTGTTCCTGGCGGGGACGGCAGCCATCGCCTTTGCCGCAGACTGGCTGGTGCAGCAGCAGATCGGTTACCAGCAGCAGCGCAATCAGCGGTTGCAGCAGGAGATGGCAACCCTGGACACCCAGCTTGGGGAGATCAGGCTTCTCAAGGAGCGGCGCAAGGAGTTGATTGACCGCATGCAACTCATCGAGCAGTTGCAGATGCGCCGCAACATCCCTGTGCGTCTGTTCAATCAGCTGCCGGTGCTGGTCCCCAATGGGGTGTATCTTGATAGCCTTGCTCTGCAAAACAACAAGATAGACGTGAAGGGAAAGACCGAAGCCTATGGCAGGGTAGCCAGCATGATGCGCCGAATCGACGGTTCCGGCTGGCTGACACAATCCCAGCTCAGCACCATTTTCACGGCCGAGGTGGCCCCCATCGCCCTGAGCCAGTTCTCCATGATGTTCCAGATTGCCACGGCGCTACCCAACGCGGCTAAGGGGCAAAAATGAACCTGCAACAACTTAACGACCTGGATCTCAATGACATTGCCCGCTGGCCGCCGATCGCCAAGGGCATCTTTGTCTTCTTCTGCTGTGCTCTGCTTGGCGGGGCACTCTATTACTACGTGATTGCCAATTCCCTGGCCGCTCTGGGTCGTGAAGCCGCAAAAGAGACCGAGCTCAAGGGACAATTCGAGAGCAAGGCCATGCTGGCCGCGAACCTGGAAGCATACAGAAAGCAGATGGTCCAGCTGGAACATCTGGTCGACACCCAGCTCAAACAGCTGCCCAACACCCACGAAGTCGCCGGTTTGCTGGATGACATCAGCTTCATTGCCACCGACAACGGTTTGACATTGAACAGGATCAACTGGGAGCCAGAGGTGAAACACGAGTTCTCCACCGAGCTGCCCATGCGCATCGAGGTCGTGGGCACCTATCACGAACTTGGCAAGTTCACGGCGGACATGGCTGCCCTGCCCCGCATCGTGATCCTGGATTCTTTCCAGCTCAGCCAGGGGAAGGGGGGTGAGCTGATCGGTATGTCCATGCAGGCCAAGACCTACAAGTACAACGGCAAAACCGTGGAGAAAAAGCCATGAGCATGAGAGCGGGCGTACTTCTCTTGTCGGCGCTGCTGTTGACGGCCTGTGGGGGACAGGAGGACATGGATGAGTATGTCAAACAGACCAAGGCCAGAAAGCCGGTACCGATCGAACCTCTGCCGGAGATAAAGCCCTTCTCGCCCATGGTCTATCAACGCAGCGATCAGCGCAGTCCGTTCATTGCACCCCAGCCGGAAACCAGTTCCAGGCTGGATGCCAAGGCCAAGCCGGACTGTGCCCAGATAGTGGCCAATCGGGAAAAGGAGGTGCTGGAACGCTACTCGCTTGCCAGCCTGAGCATGAAAGGCTCCATCGGCAAGCAGGGGCAGTTGTGGGCATTGATCAAAACCCCGGACGGGCAAGCCGTGCGCGTCGGGCTCAACCAGCACATGGGGCTGGATCAGGGCAGGGTCATCAAGATAACGAACACGCATGTTGACTTGATGGAGACGGTACCGGATGGCAAAGGATGCTGGATCACCCGAGAAACCCAGCTGGCCATGGCCAATCTCGACGCAAAACTATGATCAGGGATGAGCAGAGATGAGAACAACAATAAGAAGGATGACCGGTGTGGCGCTGCTTTGGCTGGGCGGATGCACTCAGGTGTGGGCGGTACCCGCGTTGCAGGAGGTCAAGGTGAATCCCCTGCTGGCCGATCAACTCCTGCTGGAGCTCAGCTTCAGCGAACCGGTCAGCGGTTTTACGGACAGGTTGACCTATGAACCCAATCAGCTTCTGCTGCACGTACCCGGGGCCATCGGTGCCCTGACGGTCAATCCCCTGCCCATCAAGCAGCAAGGGGTGAACAACCTCCTGGTGGAGGGGAAGGGGCAGGGGCTCGACATCAAGATCGCCCTCGATCAGCTCACCCCCTATCAGGTCCATCAACAGGGCAATAAATTGCTGGTGGCGCTGGGAGACAAGGCAGGGCAGCCGGTCGCTTCCTCGGCGGCGCCTGTTGCAGCCAGCCAGTCTGCGCTCGTCAGAAGCCAGCCGGTGACTCAGTCTGCATTGATTGACACCCAGCGAGTTGCCCAGAACCAGTCCCAGTATCAGGCTCAGCCTGCCGTGGCTGCCACGCCTACCGTGGCTCCTTCGCCCGTTGCCCCCGGCAAGCCGGTGTTGTCCGTGTCTCAGGCAAACATGGGGGGCGCCTACTTCAACTCGGTCAAGGGCGTGGATTTTCGCCGTGGCAAGGAGGGGCAGGGGGAGTTCCTCGTGACGCTGGACAACAGTTCGGCGGCGGTGGATGTCAGCAGCCGTGGTCAGAAAGTGCTGGCCAAGTTCCACGGTACCCGGGTGCCTGATGATCAGCTCAACCTCATCAATGTGCAGGACTTCGCTACCCCTGTCTCCCAGGTGGAGGTGTTCCGCCAGGGCAATGACACCCTGTTCGAGCTCTCGGTGAACGGCCAGTTTGACTACCGTTACGATCAGGCCGACAAGATGTTCATCATCGAGGTGAAAAAACGGGTGGCCACCACGGCGGCGAAGCAGTACCAGGGCAAGCCCATCTCATTGAACTTCCAGGATATTCCTGTTCGTACCGTGTTGCAGATCATCGCCGATTTCAACAATTTGAACCTGGTGACCACGGACTCGGTCTCCGGCAACATCACGCTGCGTCTCGATGGCGTGCCCTGGGAGCAGGCGCTGGACATCATCCTCAAGGTCAGAGGGCTGGACAAACGGCTGGACAACAACATCCTGCTGGTGGCACCGGCGGACGAGATTGCCGCTCGCGAGAAACAGCAGATGGAGAGCCGCAACCAGGTGGCGGATCTTGCTCCCCTCTACACCGAGTATCTGCAGATCAACTATGCCAAGGCATCGGAAGTGGCGGCCCTGCTCTCCTCCGAGAGTACCAAGCTGCTCTCCCCCAGAGGGGCGGTCAGCGTGGATGAACGTACCAATGTGCTGGTGGTCAAGGACACGGCGGATGTCATCAGCAACGTCAAGCGGATGCTGGATATCCTCGATATCCCGGTCAAGCAGGTGGTGATCGAGGCGCGCATGGTGACCATTGATGATGGTTTCGATGAGGCACTGGGGGTGCGCTGGGGTGTGACCAAGACAGACGGTCATGGCAACGGCACCTCGGGCACCATAGAGGGTAATGATGGCGCCGGAAACAATGATGGCAGTTCCACCATCACTCGCCCCAACGTAGAAGACAGACTCAACGTCAACCTGCCGGTGACCAACGCGGCCGGCACCCTGGCGTTCCAGGTTGCCCGTCTTGCCAATGGCACCCTTTTGGATCTTGAGCTCTCGGCGCTGGAAAAGGAGAGCAAGGCCGAGATCATCGCCAGTCCGCGTGTCACCACGGCCAACCAGAAGCCGGCCCTGATCGAGCAGGGGACCGAGATCCCCTATGTGGAGTCCTCTTCGAGCGGGGCGACCTCGGTCACCTTCAAGAAGGCGGTGCTGAGCCTCAAGGTCACGCCGCAGATCACCCCGGACAACAGGGTGATCCTGGACTTGACCGTGACTCAGGATACCAAGGGTGAAACCGTGCCGACCGGGACCGGGGATGCGGTGTCCATCAACGCCCAGTCCATCACCACCCAGGTGTTGGTCAACAACGGTGAAACTCTGGTGCTTGGCGGCATCTATCAACAGACCATCAAGAGCGATGTCAGCAAGGTGCCGCTGCTGGGGGATATCCCCGGGTTGGGTTATCTGTTCAAGAAAACCACCAGTGAAAACAAGAAGCGTGAACTGCTGATCTTCGTGACCCCGAGGATAGTGACCGACGCCCTCTGAAAACTTTACTTGTGAGAGTAAAACACATATAACCTTACGCCCCGATGAGGCTGGGGCGTAAGGGCTGCGGTTGCCAGTCCTGGTTTCTACTGAGATAATCCCCCTCCTGATCCATCGCAAGATAAGGTTCATAGGTACCCCGGTCGAGTGTTTACCGGGGCCATACAGTTTGTAATTACTAACGAAAAGACATGGCTGAGAAACGCAATATTTTCCTGATAGGTCCCATGGGTGCGGGCAAGAGCACCATAGGTAGACATCTGGCAGAACAACTGCACATGGAGTTTTTCGACTCAGATCATGAGATTGAGCGCCGCAGTGGTGCCGATATCGGCTGGGTGTTCGATGTTGAAGGCGAAGAAGGCTTCCGGATCCGCGAAGAGAAGGTGATCGGTGAGCTCGCCGAACAGCAGGGTATCGTGCTGGCAACGGGTGGCGGTGCCATCAAGAGCCGTGAAACCCGCAACAAGCTCTCCGCACGCGGCATCGTGGTCTACCTCGAAACCACCATTGAAAAGCAATTGGCGCGAACCCAGAGAGACAAGCGTCGTCCCTTGCTGCAAACCGAAGAGCCGCCCCGTGAAGTGCTTGAGCGTCTTGCGCAAGAGCGCAACGCCCTGTACGAAGAGGTTGCCGATTTTGTCATCCAGACGGATGACCAGAGTGCCAAAGTTGTCGCTAATCAAATCGTCAAGTTGATTGGTATGTAATTCATTAGAGGACGTCCATGGAAAGGTTGAAGGTCGAACTGGGTGAACGCAGCTACCCGATAGAGATAGCTGCCGGTCTGCTGCAACGCCCCGAGGTACTGGCGCAGACGATCAAGGGCAAGCGGGTCATGATAGTGACCAATACCGTGGTCGCGCCCCTGTATCTTGAACAGATCATTCAGTTGCTGTCCGGTTTTCAGGTGGAACACCTGATCCTGCCCGATGGCGAGGCCTACAAAACCCTGGCGACCTTCGAGCGGATCATGTCTGCTCTGCTGGAAACCAGCCATGGTCGTGATACCACTCTGATCGCTCTGGGGGGCGGTGTGATAGGCGATGTTGTCGGCTTTGCTGCGGCAAGCTACCAGCGAGGCATTCCGTTTATTCAGGTGCCTACCACGCTGCTCTCCCAGGTTGACTCTTCCGTCGGCGGCAAGACCGCCGTCAACCATCCCCTCGGCAAGAACATGGTGGGTGCCTTCTATCAGCCCAAGCATGTGATCATCGATACCGACTGCCTCAAGACCCTGCCTGCCCGGGAATTTGCCGCCGGCATGGCCGAGGTGATCAAATACGGCATCATCTGGGATGCCGCCTTCTTCTCCTGGCTTGAAACCAACATGACCCGCCTGCAGCGCCTCGACGGTGATGCACTCTCCTATGCCATTCGCCGCTGCTGCGAGATCAAGGCCGATGTGGTCGGTCAGGACGAGACCGAGCACGGCGTACGCGCCTTGCTGAACCTGGGACATACCTTCGGCCATGCCATCGAGGCGGAGAAGGGTTATGGCAACTGGCTGCACGGTGAAGCCGTGGCGGCGGGAACCATGCTGGCGGCCGAGACGGCCCTGGCCCGTGGCGACATGACGGCGCAAGAGGTGGTACGAGTCCGCGAGCTGCTGTTGGCCGCCGATTTGCCGGTCAAGGCACCGTCCGATATGGATTTTGCCGCCTTCATTCGCCATATGCGCCGTGACAAGAAGGTGCTGGAAGGCAAACTGAGGCTGGTGCTGCCGATCGGGATCGGACAGGCCCAGGTCGTGGCCGATGTGACAGACGAGCAATTGATGGCGGTGATCGAGTCTGGTCGTGACCACTAATAAATTGCTCAAGCTGCCTTCTCAGCGGCAGTTGGTTGACCGGCTGCTGCACCTGATCGAGTTCAACCACCCCTTTGTTTTTCTCTCCGGCAAGCCAGGCAGTGGCCGTGGCACACTGTGCGAGTCGCTGCTTGCCCAACTGCCTGATGCTGTGCGGGTGGCCAGCCTCATCGGCAGCCCGTCCATGAAGATGGCGGATGTGCGCCAGCTGCTGTTGCAGCAGGTGGTGGCACGTCCCCTGTTCAACGCGCAGGATGCCCTGGCGGACAGCTTCTTTCGCATGGTGGGTGACAAGCCTGCCAGACTGCTGCTCATCATCGAACGTGCCGATACCTTGCCTGCCGAGCTGGTGGGGGAGTTGTGGGCGCTCTGTCGTCACAACGATACCCTGGCATCTCCTCATAAACTGGCCATCCTGCTCTCGGGTGATGACGCCTGGTGTCGCAACCAGAAGGCGCTCCTCAAGGGACGGGCCATGCCAGCCCTCGAGCTGGAAGTCGCGCCACTGAGCGCGCCTGAGCAACGTATCTTCTTGTATGAGAAGGCCAAAGAGCTCAAGATCCCGACAGCCCTCTTGCCCAAGCCGAAAGTGGAAGAGATCCTGAATGGGGCGGGCGGACATCCGTCAGCCATCATGCAGTTACTGGAGGATACCATGACCGACAGAAGGCCCAAGAAACGTCAGGCCGAGTTGCCCGTCAAGAAGATAGCGATCGTGCTTGCCCTGGTGGCGGGCGGGTTGCTGGCCCTGAGCTATCTGCCCCTGTTCGACAGTGCAGGCCAGGACCCCGCCCAGGCTCCGTCCCAGGGGATGGCGTTGCCCGATCCCGTCTCAAGCGATCCTGTGAGTGTCGGTGCGGCGAGCGGGGCCTTGGATACTCAGGCGAGCAGTGGCGCCGCTGCCATCCCCTCAGGTAATCAGGTTGCCCGCGATTGGCAGTCCGATGCCAAGCCCTTGCCCAAGAAGGTCGAGAGCGAGACGGTCACCACGGAGTCAACCAACTATGAGGGGCGCCGGGTCGTCATCTCCGACGAAGTGGTCGAGAAATTGATGAACCAGCCGAACGTCAGCGGCGCCTTGCCCACGGCCGTGGTGGATGAGCTGGTGGGGAGCGGTTCCCGTGCGGTCCCGACCGGAACGACGGCCCAGGTCAAGAATCCGGCCCCGAGCAGTGTCCCGGCCCGGACAGAGGCTCAACCGGCCAGTGGCGCGCAGACAGCGCCGGTCGCGGCCCCAGCGGCCAAGGTGGCGTTGACGCCGGTGGCGACTCTCAACAAGAAGCCGAAGAATCACTACAGCATCCAGTTGATGGGGGCGAGCAACACCAAGGCGGTAGACAGCTTTGTGGCCGAGCATGGCTTGGCGGGCAAGGTGTGGGTTTACAAGACCCGTTTCCGTGGCAGTCCCTGGTATGTAGTGGTGCAGGGAGACTACGCCAGCAGTGCCCAGGCCAAGGCGGCCATTCGCAAGCTGTCACCTGCCTTGCTCAAGGGACAACCCTGGCCCAAGTCATTCGCCCAGATACAAAAAGAATTGAAGCAATAGCCAGCCACCCGAAGAAGGGGGTAGAATCACCCCCCTTTTTTGGGCATAGCCTTGTCAACACCGGACTTCCATGAAAAAAACACGCGCGTTTTTAAAATGGGCCGGGGGAAAATACTCCCTGGTCGAAGAGATCGCCGAGCGTTTGCCGGCCGGGCGTGTGTTGCTGGAGCCCTTCGTCGGGGCGGGATCCGTGTTTCTCAACACGGATTACGACGCCTATGTGCTCAACGACATCAATCCGGATCTCATTGGCCTCTACAACCACCTCAAGCAGCAGCCGGACAGCTTCATCAGCGAGGCCCGCAAGCTGTTCGTGGCCGAGCACAACCACAAGACCGCCTATTATCGGCTCCGTACCCAGTTCAACCAGACCGCGGCCGGTTTTGAACGGGCTCAGTTGTTCCTGTTTTTGAATCGCCATGGTTTCAACGGCTTGTGCCGTTACAACAAGAAGGGGGGGTTCAACGTTCCCTTCGGTTCCTACAAGAAGCCCTACTTCCCGGAGAAAGAGCTGTGGGCCTTTGCCGAGAAGGCGCAGAAGGCGACGTTCATCTGCGAAAGCTATGCCGACGCCATGGCCCGTGCAGAGGAAGACTGGGTGATCTACTGCGATCCGCCCTATGCCCCTCTCTCCACCACGGCGAGTTTCACCACCTATTCGGCAGGCGGTTTCACCCTGGACGATCAGGCGCTGCTGGCCAGGCTGGCTCGCCACACCGCCGCCCATAAAGGGGTGCCCGTGCTCATCAGCAACCATGACATCGAGTTGACCCGCGAGCTCTATCGTGGCGCCCGGCTCGACGAGATCCTGGTCAAGCGCACCATCAGCCGCAACGGCGGTGGTCGCAACAAGGTGGCCGAGCTGCTGGCGCTCTATCCGCCCGGCATCGAGCCCGAACAGGGCTATTATCCCGGTGAGGCGGAGCTGGTTGCCGTCGGCTGAGTGAACAACGGTCCCTGAGGGGGCCGTTGTCATTTCTGATGCGGCCGCTGGTATTCCGTGAGCCGCGCCTGGCATCGTTTGCCGGCGATGGTGCCGGAGCGGCGTGTTCTGTAGATGCGGGTCGTTTTCATCGCCCTTTTGCGATAAAATTGCGCCGTTTTTTCTGCCACGCTGCCAATGGATGACGCTGATGAAAGACTTTCTGATTGCCCCCTCTATCCTCTCCGCCGACTTTGCCCGTCTGGGTGAGGATGTGGCCAAGGTGCTGGCCGCCGGGGCCGACGTGGTCCATTTCGATGTGATGGACAACCATTATGTCCCCAACCTGACCATAGGCCCCATGGTCTGTCAGGCGCTGCGCGATTACGGCATCGAAGCGCTCATCGACGTGCACCTGATGGTCAAGCCGGTGGATCGCATCGTGCCTGATTTTGCCAAAGCCGGTGCCAGCCTGATCACCTTCCACCCGGAAGCCTCCGATCACGTGGATCGCACCCTGGGCCTCATCAAGGAGCAGGGTTGCCAGGCCGGTCTGGTGCTGAACCCCGCAACCCCGCTCAGCTGCCTGGAGTACGTGATGGACAAGCTGGACGTGATCCTGCTGATGTCGGTCAATCCGGGCTTTGGCGGTCAGAGCTTCATCCCCGGCACCCTCGACAAGCTGCGCCAGGTGCGCCGCCTGATCGACGAGAGCGGCCGCGACATTCGCCTGGAAATCGATGGCGGGGTCAAGGTCGACAACATTCGCGAGATTGCCGAGGCGGGTGCCGACATGTTCGTGGCGGGCTCTGCCATCTTCGGCAAGCCGGATTACAAGGCGGTGATCGATCAGATGCGCGCGGAGCTTGCCCATGTCCGTCGCTGATCGCCCCTTTGACCTGGTGCTGTTCGATCTGGATGGCACCCTGATTGACAGCGCCCCGCAACTGGCGCTGGCGGTCAACCGTACCCTGGCGGAGCTGGGGTTGGCCGAGGCCGACGAGTCCGTGGTACGTACCTGGGTCGGCAACGGCGCCGACAAGCTGATCCAGCGGGCTCTCGATTACCGCGACGCCCCGGAGCAGTTTGCCAAGGCTCGCCCCCTGTTCGACCGTCACTATCAGGCCTGTCTGCTGGAAGGCCTGGCCATGTATGACGGAGTGGCCCGTAGCCTGCGCCGTCTGCAGGGGCTGGGTTACCAGCAGGCCGTGGTGACCAACAAACCGAGTCACTTCGTGCAACCCATTCTGGAGGCCCTCGGCATCAGCGACTGTTTCGCACTCTGGCTCGGGGGCAACTGCGTACCCGTCAAGAAACCGAGCCCGGAGCCGCTGTTGCACGCCTGCCATGAGCTGGGTGTCAGCCCGTCCCGCACCCTGATGGTGGGGGATTCCGAAAATGACGTGCTGGCCGCCCAGGCCGCCGGCATGAAGGTGGTGGGGCTCACCTATGGCTACAACTATGGCCGCCCTATCGCAGACTCCCGCCCCGACTGGGTTTGCGAGCAGTTTGCCGAACTCGACGCCCTGCTGGTCTGATCCAGACCGGGCTGGCGGATAACAAGGATTACTACTCTGATGACTAAACCAATCGTATTGAGCGGTGCCCAACCCTCGGGCCAGCTGACCATCGGCAACTACATGGGGGCCCTGCGTCAGTGGGTCAGCATGCAGGATGACTTCGACTGCCTCTATTGCATCGTCGATCTGCACGCCATCACCACTCGCCAGGATCCGGCCGCCTTGCGCAAGGCGTGCCTCGACGCAGCCGCCCTCTATCTGGCGGTGGGCATCGACCCGGCCAAGAGCACCGTCTTCATCCAGTCCCACGTGCCCCAGCACGCCGAGCTCGGCTGGATCCTGAACTGCTACACCCAGATGGGCGAGCTGTCGCGCATGACCCAGTTCAAGGACAAGTCCGCCCGTTTCGAGAACAACGTCAACGTCGGCCTGTTCGGTTATCCGGTGCTGATGGCGGCCGACATTCTGCTTTATCAAGCCAATCAGGTGCCGGTTGGCAATGACCAGAAGCAGCATCTGGAGCTGACCCGCGACATCTGCACCCGCTTCAACAACCTCTATGGCGAAGTCTTCACCCTGCCGGAACCCTTCATTCCGACCGAAGGGGCCCGGGTGATGAGCCTGCAGGACCCGACCAAGAAGATGTCCAAGTCCGACGACAACGAGGCCAACTTCATCGGCTTGCTGGAAGATCCCAAGCAGATCGTCAAGAAGATCAAGCGGGCGATGACCGACTCCGACGAGCCGGCCGTGGTGCGTTTTGATCCCGAAAACAAGCCGGGGGTCTCCAATCTGCTGACCCTGATGTCCGGTGTGACCGGCCGCTCCATCCCGGAGCTGGAGCAGCACTTCGAAGGCAAGATGTACGGCCACCTCAAGAGTGAAACGGCCGATGCCGTGGTCGCCTTGCTGGAACCCATCCAGGCGCGCTTCCGCGAGCTGCGTCAGGATGAGGCCCATCTGCAGGCCATTTTGGCGGCTGGCGCACAAAAGGCGCGTGAAAGGGCTGAAAAAACCCTGATCAGCGTATATGATGTCGTCGGCTTCGTTCCTCGAGCCTGACATACTGGGAAGGTGTAGTAGAAGAGAGCTGGGTGGATGCCTGGCTTTCTTTGTTTTACACCTTCCGGTTTGTCGCAACCTCCCCAATGTCAAACACGGGCTTTGCCCCAAGAGAAAGCATGTCTGTCGAATCACAAACCCTGAGTGAAGAGTTGGGTGACAAGGGTCACTGGCTGCGCAAGTTTCGCAAGGCCAAGAGCCTCAATACCTTGCAGTTGATGGTCTCCAACGCCATCGACAAGCACCACAAGACCCCGGCCATCGCGGCTGCCATCTATCTGGCCGAGTGCCAGCGGGAACGGGAACTGGAACAGGGCCGTTATCTGGACCGCTGAGGTCCGTTGCCAGCCCTTGCCAAGGCGACTCCTTCCCATCTGCCTGTCACGTCCTGTGCCCTTTTCCCGGTCGCCTCCCGTCTCTTTTACCTTGCCATCCTGACATGGAGCGGCTGATGCTGCCCGGTCGGGGACAGGCCCACCGCCGGGTGGGGTCGACAGGCCCGGATCGCCATTGAAGAGCGAACAGACTGCACAGCAGGTGAGGTGATCGCCGGTTTATTAACGCAAAGAGACATGCCAGAATGCGCGGCGTTTGTCTGCCCGCCCTCGCAACGGGCTGTCCGCTCACCGTCTCTGTCTTATTCCCAGGGTGTTTGCATGCTGCTACTCATCGACAACTACGACTCCTTTACCTGGAACCTGGTGCAATACTTCGGCGCCCTGGGGCAAGAGGTGGTGGTCAGGCGCAACGATGAGCTGAGCCTGGAGGAGATAGCCCGGCTTGCACCCCGCCATCTGGTGATCTCTCCCGGGCCCTGCACGCCAAACGAGGCGGGCATCTCTTTGGCCGCCATCTCCCGTTTTGCCGGCGAGATCCCCATCCTCGGCGTCTGTCTCGGCCATCAGTCGCTGGCACAGGCCTTTGGTGCCCGGGTAGTGCGTGCCCGTCAGGTGATGCACGGCAAGACATCTCTCATCCGTCACAAAGGGGAGGGGGTGTTCAAGGGGCTCAACAACCCGCTGCGGGTGACCCGCTATCATTCTCTGGTGGTGGAGGCGGCGTCGCTGCCTGACTGTTTCGAGGTCACCGCCTGGAGCGAACATGCCGACGGCAGCCAGGACGAGATCATGGGGCTGCGGCATAAAACGCTGGCGCTGGAGGGAGTGCAGTTCCATCCGGAGAGTATTCTGAGCGAACAGGGGCACCAGTTGCTGGCCAACTTTTTGGCCGTTTCCTGAAAAAATTGCGATGTCTGTCTCAAAACCGTCATGAGGCAAAAAAAAATTTCCCTGAGACTTTATTCACCCTCCTCCCTGTCCAAATTATCTCTTGCCAACACCCCCTGAGCCGTTATGCAATGCGGTTGCCTAAAATCTCAAAGGCAATCGAACATTGTTCCTTATAGGCGGTTAAGTTACAGACTTTTTACTTTTTTTCTGTGATAATTCCGCCACGTTTACACGGATTTAACTTTTGGGCGGTGGATTATTCTGCCGCGAGATAGCAGGAGAGCAATATGTCAGAGTTGTTGGCAGTGACACGTGAAGTGTTTGATGAAGTGATGGTTCCCAACTATGCGCCGGCCAAAATCATCCCGGTGCGCGGCGAGGGGTCACGTGTCTGGGATCAGGAAGGCCGCGAGTATGTGGATTTCGCGGGCGGGATCGCGGTCAATGGCCTGGGCCATTGCCATCCCAAACTGGTCGAGGCCCTGAAATCCCAGGGTGAGAAGCTGTGGCACCTCTCCAACGTGATGACCAACGAGCCGGCCCTGTGCCTGGCCAAGAAATTGGTCGCCGCCACCTTCGCCGAGAAGGTCTATTTCTGCAACTCCGGTGCCGAAGCGAACGAAGCGGCCCTCAAGCTGGCCCGCCGCTACGCCATCGAGAAGTTCGGGGCCCACAAGACCCAGATCATCGCCTTCCACCAGGGCTTCCACGGCCGTACCTTCTTTACCGTCAGCGTCGGCGGCCAGGCTGCCTACTCAGATGGCTTCGGTCCCAAGCCTGCCGACATCACCCACGTCGCCTACAACAACCTGGAGGAGCTGGCTGCCGTCATCTCCGACAACACCTGCGCCGTGGTGATGGAGCCGCTGCAGGGCGAGGGTGGCATCATCAGCCCCACCGACGAGTTTGCCAAGGGGGTGCGCGAGTTGTGCGACAAGCACAACGCCCTGCTGGTTTATGACGAGGTGCAATCCGGTGTCGGTCGTACCGGCGAGCTGTTTGCCTATATGGGTCTGGGCGTCACGCCGGACATCCTCACCAGCGCCAAGGCGCTGGGCGGTGGCTTCCCCATCGGCGCCATGCTGACCACCACCGAAATCGCCTCCCACCTGAAAGTGGGCACTCACGGCTCCACCTACGGCGGCAACCCGCTGGCCTGCGCGGTGGCAGAGGCGGTGATCGACGTGGTCAACACCCCGGAAGTGCTGAGCGGCATCAAGCAGCGCGAGCAGCTGTTCCGCGAAGGGCTGGAAGCCATCAACGCCAAGTACCACTGCTTCAGCGAAGTGCGCGGCAAGGGCCTGCTGCTGGGCGCCGTGCTCAACGATGACTTCAAGGGCCGCTCCCGCGACTTCCTGCTCGCCTCCATCGATCAGGGCCTGATGGCGCTGGTTGCCGGTACCAACGTGGTGCGTTTTGCCCCCTCCCTGGTGATCCCGGAAGTGGACATCAAGGAAGGGCTGGCACGGTTCGAGAAAGCGGTCGCTCAGGTGGTCAACGCCTGATCCAAATTGAGGTGGGGAGCCCTCCCGGCAGGAGCCGGGACCCCACCTGTCGTCAATGAAAGGGAGTTGTCATTTATGTTGGTTATCCGTCCTATCGAGCAGCGCGACTTCGCCGGCCTCAAGACCTGTGCCATCGAATCCGGCACCGGCATGACATCCTTGCCGGTCAACGACGAGCTGCTGCAACGCAAGATCGATGCCTCGACCCAGACCTTCCTGGACAAGCCCGCTGGCAAGGGCGAGTGCCTCTATTTCTTCGTGGCCGAGGATCTGGAGACCGGGGAGATGGTCGGTACCTGCGCCATCGACGCGGCGGTCGGCCTGTCCCAGGCGTTCTACAACTATCACATCGGCAAGGTGGTGCACTCCTCCCCCAAGCTCGGCATCTACAATGTCGTGGAAACCCTCACCCTCTCCAACGACTACACCGGCAATTCCGAGCTCTGCACCCTGTTTCTGCGTGAATGCGCCCGCGAGGGGCTCAACGGCCGTCTGCTCTCCAAGCACCGTTTCCTGTTCATGGCCGAACACCCCGAGCTGTTTGACAGTACCGTCTTTGCCGAGATGCGTGGTGTCTCCGATGGCAACGGCCACAGCCCCTTCTACGAGTGGCTGCAAAAACATTTCTTCTCGATGGATTTTCCCACCGTCGACTATCTCACCGGCATCGGCAAGAAGCGCTTCATCGCCGAGCTGATGCCCAAGTACCCCATCTATGTCAATCTGCTGAGCAACGAGGCGCGCGCCGTCATCGGCAAGACCCACGAAAAGACCCGGCCTGCCCTCAAGATGCTGCAGGATGAGGGGTTCGTGAATCGCGGTTATGTCGATATCTTCGACGCAGGCCCCACCGTCGAATGCGAGGTGAAGAACATTCGCAGCGTGCGCCGCAGCCAGAAGTTGGCGGTGCTGGTGGGTGAACCCATCGGCGGCCATACCTACCTCATCTGCAACGCCAGGTTCGAGCAATACCGCGCCTGCTACGGCAACATCCGGGTCGATCTGGACAAGCACGAAGCCATCATTCCGCCCAAGATGGCGGCCGCCCTCAAGGTGGAAAATGGCGACATGGTGCGCGTCGTCGATCTGGATTGACCCACCCCGCAGCACAGCATTGAGACAGGCTGCCGAGGCGGCCTGCGTACCCACAGGGAGTGAATTGATGATGTCTTTAGTCCAGTTTATCGATGGCCAGTGGCTGGCCGGTGAAGGCAAGCCGTTCGAATCCATCGACCCGGCCAAAAACGAGGTGATCTGGCGGGGTGAGGCGGCAAGCCAGTCCCAGGTGGATGCGGCCGTCAAGGCGGCCCGCACGGCCTTCTACCATTGGTCCGATCTGGCCCTTGAAGAGCGCCTTGCCATCGTGAGCCGCTATGCCGACCTGCTCGGCGAGCACAAGGAGGCGCTGGCCCTGACCATCGCCCGTGAAACCGGCAAGCCCCTGTGGGAGACCCGCACCGAAGTGGCGGCCATGCAGGGCAAGATTGCCATCTCCATCCGGGCCCATGACGAGCGTACCGGCACGGTGGAAAACCCCATGCCGGGCGCCAAGGCGTTCGTGCGCCACAAGCCCCATGGCGTCGTGGCCGTGTTCGGCCCCTACAACTTCCCGGGCCACCTGCCCAACGGCCACATTGTGCCGGCGCTCATCGCCGGCAATGCGGTCGTGTTCAAGCCTTCCGAGCTGACTCCCATGGTGGCTGAAGCCATGGTCAAGGTGTGGCAGGAGGCGGGGCTGCCCAAGGGGGTGCTCAACCTGGTGCAGGGGGAGGTCGACACCGGCAAGGCGCTGGCCGGCAACCCGGACATCGACGGCCTCTTCTTCACCGGCTCCTCCCGTACCGGCCACTTCCTGCATCAGCAGTTTGCCGGCCAGCCGGGCAAGATCCTGGCACTGGAGATGGGTGGCAACAACCCGCTGATCGTGAAAGATGTGAGCGACATCGACGGCGCCGTCCATGCCATCGTGCAGTCCGCCTTCATTACCTCCGGCCAGCGCTGCACCTGCTCGCGCCGTCTGTTTGTCGAGCGCGGCGAACGGGGCGATGCCCTGGTCAAGCGCCTGGTGGAGGTGGTCGGCCAGATCAAGGTCGGCCTCTATGACGCCGCCGAGCAGCCGTTCATGGGCGCCATGATCAGCGAGAAGGCCGCACTGGGCATGGTCGAGGCGCAAGCCAACCTGCAGCGCCTCGGTGGTGAAAGCCTGCTTGCCCTCAAGCACCTGGAAGCGGGCACCGGCTTTGTCTCCCCGGGCATCATAGACGTGACCGCGGTCAGCGCGCTGCCGGATGAAGAGTACTTCGGCCCGCTGCTGCAGCTCATTCGCTACGACGACTTCGATGCGGCCATCGAGAAGGCGAACGCCACCAGTTTCGGTCTCTCGGCCGGCCTGCTCGGTGACAATGAAGCGGACTGGAACCACTTCTTCAAGCGGATCCGCGCCGGTATCGTCAACTGGAACAAGCCCATCACCGGTGCCTCCAGTGCAGCCCCCTTTGGCGGCATCGGTGCCTCCGGCAACCACAGAGCGAGCGCCTACTACGCCGCCGACTACTGTGCTTACCCGGTCGCCTCCGTCGAAGACAGCAAGGCTGCTATGCCGGATCAACTGTCTCCCGGTCTGACCTTCTGATAACAAGAAAATAAAAGAGGGGCACTGAACAGGTGCCCCTGTCTGTACCCGCAATCAAAGGAAAGAGAGATGCAAAAGGATATCGACACCCTGTTTGGCCATCTGTGGGACAACTACATTCAGGTCACCCCCAGTGCTCACAAGGTTCATCAACTGCTGGGCGGCGGTGCCCCCATCATCAACGATCACGTGGCGTTTCGGACCTACAACCTGCCCAAGCTCGGTCTCGAGAAACTGGCGGCCCACTTCCGCGCCCTGGGGTATGAAGAGAAGGGCGAGTATGTGTTCAAGGCCAAGAAGCTCTATGCCAAACACTTCGAGCATAAAGATCCTGATGCGCCCAAGGTGTTCATCAGCGAGCTGAAGGTGGAAGAGCTCTCCGAAGGAGCCCAGGCCATCATCCACAAGCTGGTGGATCAGGTACCCGATCACCTCACCGACACCCCGGCCTTCCTCTACGCCGGCGCGCCCTGGCAGGTCTCCCACACCGATTACCAGACCCTGCTGGCAGAGAGCGAGTATGCCGCCTGGATGGCCGCCTGGGGTTATCGTGCCAACCACTTCACCGTCAACATCAACCGCCTGAAGGACTTCGACACCATCCAGCAGGTGAATGCGGCGCTCAAGGCGGCAGGCTTCGTGCTCAACACCGTTGGCGGCGAGGTGAAGGGCGATCCCGAGGTGATGCTGGAGCAATCCTCCACCATGGCAGACAAGGCCGAGGTGCCCTTCAGCGACGGTGTGCGCACCATCCCGAGCTGCTTCTACGAGTTCGCCCTGCGCTACCCGCAGGCGGATGGCGTGCTCTACCCTGGCTTCGTCGAGGCGTCGGCCGACAAGATTTTCGAATCCACCAACGCCATGTAATGGCCGCCATGAAAACAACGCCCCGCCTGGGGCGTTTTTATTTTGGATTAAATACGGTCAAATTATTGCTGTGGTGTAGTGCCCTGTCGGGCTAAGCGCTTGCCCAAAGGAATGAATAAAGTCATTTGATATACATCATTGAAATATTCCATTAAACAGATGATGCCAAAACGAAATGCTGAACTATGTCTGTAGCATGTGGCTGATTCTTAAGTGAGAGTATTTTATGAGATTTTTAATTTCCCCCTTTGTGGGGGCAGGGAAAATCAAGTTTGGTATGACTCCTGACCAAGTGAGATTATTATTAGGGGGAGTGTTTGACTCTTTTAAAAGAGCGGAGGAGTCTGTATTCCCATGTGATTACTTTGAGAATTTAGGCGTGTTCGCATATTACAACGCCTCTGGCGTTTTGGAGGCGATAGAGTTTACTGAACCAGCGGTTCCAGAGTTCGAAGAAATGGACTTGCTAAAAATTCATTTCAAGGGCTTGATCACGTATCTTTCAGATAAAGACAAAGGCCTAGAAGTAGAGTCTGCATCGCTAACATCCCATGTGTTGGGTATAGGTGCATACGCTCCTGATGCGGATGACAACACATCATTACCTGCTGAAAGTATTATTGTCTTTGAAAATGGCTATTATGATTGATTAGAGTCAGTTGATATTTCGATAAGTATTTGTTAAATCCTATTATTATTAAGATAAGTATAAAAGTTAGCTAGGCTGTAATCAATATGTTCATGTTACAGAATTTTACTTGGAAGATAGATGAAGAGCAGGTGGAGGAACATCGAATTAAGAACCATGAGTGGTATGCTTGCCCATTTCTCTAAAACGTATCAAACAAAATTTACCCCATTGTCATAAACAGGAACTAATTCTTTGATAAATAATGAAAAATATTTTATCGATGAGGTTGAAAATGGAATGGGACGTTGCCTTGTCTTGACAGCTCCTTGGTCGGATAGTTTTAAATCAATAATCGATAAAGAAAATATTTCAGTGCTTCGTTTAAGTCAATCCGCAGGCTGGAATGGAAATGACATTTCATTTATAAATTACTTGCCTTCTCTTTCTGGCGTTGAAATTTATTCTTGGGGTGTCAAGGATATCACTCCATTAGAGTCTATCAGTAATCTTGAATATTTAGGATTACAGTGTGAGTTTACGAAGGCTCCTGATTTTTCCAAACTAAAAAATTAAAACTACTTAAGCTTTTTTGGAGGCCTAAAGCGAAGACGATTTTCGCTTGTGATGAATTGAATCTGCTAAATATTGTTAACTATCCTTCAGAAAACTTGAAAGAACTTAATAGAATGTCTTTATTAAGACGTCTACAACTAACCTCCAAAAAAATAAAATCATTGTCAGGAATAGAGGAACTTAGCTCGTTATCCATTCTAGATTTGGCCGACTGTCCTAAGCTAGAAGATCTTTCAGGCATAGATAAGTGTCAGCAGATAGAGATTATAGAAATTGAAAACTGTAAAAGAGTTTATGATATAGCTATTTTGAGTGAGCTAAAAAACCTCAAAGAGATTGTATTAACTGACTGTGGGGCAGTTAAATCTTTGAGGCCACTTGCACACAGCCAATCATTAGAAAGTATCATCTTTATAGGGGACACAACCATTGAAGATGGAGATCTGACTTCCTTATTGGATATTCCAACGCTAAAGAAAATGTGGTTTGCTAATAAACGTCACTACACCCATACCCGAGAACAGGTGATGGAAGTGTTATCTTGAGTAATCAATCATGAATGATATTCATGCATTTTTTTGAGGGTAGCTTACAACCCGGCAGAAAAGTTATGTATGTCAAGATTGCTCACAATCTTATCTTGCCGATTATCTGCTGAGCATGTTGCCAACACTCGAACTGGTATCAGAAATCTTGTCAATGACGTTGTTCGGAAAATAAGAATAACCGTGATGATGCCAGCCCCCTTCGTACCTGCTTGCTGGGGAGGCTACTAGTGTTGCAGTCAAGGAAGAGAAATCAGCTGAGTTGAAAAGAAGTACACTGAGATGCGACTATGAGTACTTAAAATCAGTTTCTCTATCTGATTCAGAATGCGGACACCGATAGTGAAAAGAAAGACATCATCGGTCAGTGACTTAATGAAAGTAGTGCTTCCCATGGAGTCAATTATCAACTTGAAGATGATGGCTCATCAACTGAATTTGGAGTAATATCCAGGGAAGGAAAAATCCACTTTGAAGAAGGCATTCGCCAACCAGAGTATGAACTGCCAGATCAAAAAAGGCCAAACAATATAGGTTTGTATGGATATGAAACTGACAGAATTTAGTTTGTGGGCATTTAAACTTGAACTTGGTTTGGCACGAAAGTTCACGCTGTTCAGCAGATGTGTTTGTGCCCATTTTGAGCGCCACTTTGATCCTATAGAAACAGATGGTGTTTATAGGGTTGTTGTAAAACTTTGTGGGCCAGATGAAAGAGTTGGTACCACTGAGTTAAGTAGCTCAGTGATTAAGTATTATAAGACGTTCGATTATGACTATTTTGAGGGGTTGAATATAATCGCCAAGAAAAGGTTTCTTCTTGATGCACTATACAGCTCACTTATTTCATTGTGCGATATGGAAGGATGGCCGAAGAGCCCCTTTCATGAAGCGTACGAGATGGTTGTTCGAGAAAATTTTGTCAATTTATACACAATAAAACGTAAGTTAAGTCGGAATAAAAGCATGTCAGCTGAGTTGGTTGGAAGTCATGATGAAGAAGCGTTTAACTGTTTCATTGTGATAAAAGATAATGATGGTAATGAGCTTCTTAATGAACACCTTTTCTCTGAAGAACCGGATGAGTTTTTATTTAATGCTCGTATTGGTGATATTAGATGGGTTGACAAAACGACTGTTCGGTATCAATCAAAGGATAAGAAAGAATTAGGTCTGTTTGATATTGGAGATGTAACCTCCGATTAAATGACATTGCAAAGAGTTACGATGATTGTGCAGATATAGCTATCGCTAAAGTAGTTCACGAAAAGAAAGATCACTGTGATTATGGCAAGATGCCTCCGTTTCCTATTCTAGGAAGCGAGAATCGAGTTGGTTGGGTGTAGTTGAAAATCTGGTTGATGCCTGACTCTATAGCATTCAACGTGATATATGAGTCACTGCTCTTGAGTAGTATCGGCAGAGCTTCGCTCTCGCAGGGCTGGATTCAGGAGCCAAGATGCTTCATATTGGTTTCATCGATAAAGGCTACCGAATCAACGGCGAGTGCTGCTAAAGTTGCCACCAAGACAGAAGGTGCTGCGGGGGGAAAAAATTCGACATCCCAAGGATGTAAAGCGGCTTAAGCCAAAGAGACAGACCTTTCGAGCTACTAAAAGATGTGCAAAAACACCGACATCGCAAACACATTTAACCCATTTAAAGGTCTTCCCGCGGATAAGTTAGGTACGAGAAGAACTGCGATAGAGTATGACTTTGGTGACAGCTATAAAGTTCAATATCATCCCGAAGACCATAATTTATCCGATGTAAGTGGATATAAAGAAGCGCATTTAAATAATGGTGGTAAGGGGTTAATGAGTAACTATCATGAATATTAACACTATGAATAAACTTTTTTGTGATCATTGTATGGTGAGTGATGATGACTATGAGTTTAATCGGTTTGACAAGTCGTCTCTGAAAGACACTGTAAGTGTTACTAAAATCTATGTAAACGGTGAGAGTTATTCGGCATGGAAAGACTCTGCACCTATAATATTGAATTATATAGAGGATAAATATCTTTCTAAAAAAATAGATATATATTGTTTTATCGTTAGCCCTTCTTGGAGATTGGACTCTCGTATTGTGCGATACAATGGACTAAGTAGGTCGATAAATAAACTTGTTGATGGACAACCATTGAGCTTTATTCTCGAGAGAACAGTTTTTAGTGATAATTACGTAATCTTTTATGGTGTCGCTAGGCTAACACGGGAAAATGCTAAATTCATATTGAATTTTATATCTGAGAGTGAAAGTGGTATTTTGTTTTCAAAAGAAATCGTTAAAGAGACCGTTCATGATGGTGATTTTACTCTGTTGATAGATGAATTGTCGTCTCTTATATCTAGAGAAACTAAAACATCTACTTTCAACCTAAATGTAGTCGATGCCATAAAAGTAATTTTGAGTCGAGGGAGTCACGCTATTTTCCCTTATGCTTGGGAAGAGACCGGTGACTATCATCTGGATGTATTTAACAATGTTTGATACGGTCTATGTATATTATAGGTGCACATTGGTAATGTCGGATACATCATGATTTTATATATGATCCCTCATAGAGTAATATTCTATTAAAGTTGATGTGAGTGTCAAAATCAACACCAAGGCTACCGGATCAACGGCGAGTGCTGCTAACGTTGCCAGCATTACATAGGAGGTGACGAGGGTTGCAAAGAAGGTGCGTTGCAACATGAGATTTTGGCTCTGGAATAAATACCAGAACGGTAAAATCAGTGATAATACTGTAGGTCATGAACAGGACCCATGGCGATCATGACAATAGATGGCCCACTTGAATGACAAGGCTGGTGAAGACATTGATGACTAATATTAATGTTGTATGCACGTTGGACGTTTCAAGAGAAAACGAAACGTACAATCTCAGTGAAATTTCTCAAATGGTTAATTTGAAGGTAGTTGCCGCTCGATGGCAGATTTCTTCTCGAAATCGCCTTGAAGCGCGAATTATAGTTTTAAGGTTTATTTTTAGTCTTATTGTTAAAAAAATACCTGGATTTAAGTTGTGGTGTGTTGTTGGTGACTCAGTTTGGCAAAGTGATACACGGATTATAAGGCACAATAAACTTTTTAAGAGATTAAAGGAACGAGGGGTAGAGATAAGCCACGCAGCTCACTTTTTGGAAGAACTTGTAGAATCAGATGGAAAGTTGAAGTTATTTGGTGCTGCTCAATTATCTGAGTTGTCAATTGAATCAGTGGTGAGTTTGATGGAGGAGGAATCATGCTCCTATCTTATTGCTGTGCCAGAAGAGTTTGAAGTTCATGCGTTAATATGCCGAGGGTGGAATGCTAGTGAATTGATAGATACAAGGTTATTGTGCGAGATTGTTAAAAGTAATGGTCTGGTTCTTAAAATGGTTGGTGCCTTTGATGATCCAGAGTCAGGGTTCGTCGGAATAGGGACGCCAGAGATGGTGAAGGTGTTAGTTGCGTAAATTTATAAGAGAGTCAAGGAAGAGAGCAGGGTACTGATATAATAAATAAGAAAGGTATGGTGACGGGCTTCGCCTTTGTGGGCACCAGATGTGCGAATTTTTATACAGAGATATGGGTAGATCTAAAATCTTGACTGTGTGGGTAGTCGAGATTTTGTGAAGAGAGTATGCAGAAGTGTATTTATTTATATTTTTTAAAATGTTCATAAATATAGGTAATAATATCGGAAAAATCAGAACTTTTCTTAAAGATGATGTTAGGTTTTTTGGGTGGTGTCAAAATTAGGGATTGATTATGTCATATCGTGATGCACTGAATGAGGCTATTCAGCATTGGAACTCAGACTTCATAGAGGATGAGTGGTTTTTTGAAAAGTTTAGAGATGATGCCATCGGCAAAATGAGTCCATCTGAAGCATTTTGTTTTATAAATGAAACTATCGAATTTTTAATCAGAGAAGATGATGAGTCTACCGCTTGCGAAATATTGCAAACGATTATTGGTCTTGCAAGAAAAAGCCAAACAACTGAAGTGCCGAACGCTCTTGTCGAGAATAGGGAAGTAATTGAAAGCCAGTTTTGTCAGAGAGGTGAGTACTCAAAAGGTAAGCTTGCAGAGCTGTTTAGGTATTATAGAATTTCGTGATGGAATGATGAACCATCAACCTTTCATAACGAGAAGCAGTTTTCTGAGTGGTTGACGAAAATGTAAGGGAACGTTTTGAGGTTATCTGGTTTGATGAACATTAAAATACTCATTATTTTCCAGGGATTTAGACGCATTTTATAGTGCGTGTGGTGGTGTGAAGTTATTTTGGGTCGTGACTATGTCATGGAGAATGTTAGTCTGGATAGGTTTGTTTTATCTAACCTACTAATACTGCCAGAAGGATGGGGTACAAGACGTACCTGGCCATGCAAGTTCAGATGACTGGTATATCATCGCGAAAGCAGGGCCTTAAATAAAATGTCGATTGACCTATATAAAAGTTGTATGGGTACAATGAGCACAGGTCTAGGTATCATCCGCATCACATGGCCTTGAGAACATCAAGCTAATGATTCGAGATATAGAAGCGCCTCCTTTGTGGAGGCGTTTCTATTGGTGGTCAGGAACGTTTACCCATACTAGCGCGGGTAAAGTGCGCCCTGATCGGCCAGCAAGGTGGTCATGCCGGCGGCCTTGCCCGCCTGAATGCCTATCCGGGTGTCTTCAAACACCAGGCAGTTGGCCGGGTTGGCGCCGAGCTGTTCGGCCACTTTCAGGAAGGTGTCCGGGTGGGGCTTGTGATTGACCACATCATCGGCACTCACCAGCACGGAGATGAAGGCATCGAGCCCGGTCTGACGCAGGATGTACGCCGCATGTTCCCGGGTTGAGCCGGTGCCTATGCCCATGGGCACCTTGCCGTGGTACTGCCTGACCAGCTCCCACATGGCGGGAAACACCCGGACGTCGTCGATCCGTGCCAGGTAGAGGGCCACCTTGCGCCGGGCAAAGGCTTCCACGTCGATGGTCAGCCCGTGCTGCTCTGCCAGCATGGTCACTATCTTGCGGGTGGGGATGCCGCCGTACTCGTTGAGCTGTGCCCGATCAAACGGCAGGCCGAACTCGGCACTGGTGATTTCCCAGGCATCCAGGTGCAGAGGCATGGAGTCCACCAGGGTGCCATCCATGTCGAAGATCAGGGCGTCGTACTCGTCGAATCGGGGCTGTTCACTCTGGTGATGATCGCAGGGGGATGACTGGGGCATGGGGGGCGTCCTCTTCGGCAAAGGCTCACCCTAGCAGATCCGGCTTGCAGATGTCGCGACCTTCATCATGGTAGGCAGTGGTTTTGACCATCGGCTAATGATTTATGAGACAATAATGTGCCTTGCACCCCCTGTGCCGATATCTCACATGAGCGAGCCTGCCTATGTCCCCCAAAACCGTCTTCTCGAGCGTGGCCCTGGTGATCGCCCTGGGCTCACTGGAAAAGAGCATCGTCACCACGCCCTTGCCCATCATAGGGGTTGAGCTGAACGCCGGTGTCGCCCTCACCTGGGTAGTGACCGCCTATCTGTTGGCGGCCACTGCGGCCCTGCCCATCTATGGCAAGTTGAGCGACATGTTCGGCCGGGTACGCATGCTCAACATCGGTATCGGCCTGTTTCTGGCGGGATCCGTGGCCTGCGCCCTGGCCCAGGATCTGCCGACCCTGCTGGCCGCCCGCGTACTGCAAGGGTTGGGGGCGGGGGGCTGATCGCGCTCGCCTTCACCGTGATCGCCGACTGTATTCCGCCACGGGAGGTGGGCAAGTATCAAGGGTATATCTCGGCGGTCTATGCGGTCTCCAGCATCGCAGGCCCGCTGCTCGGTGGCTATTTTACCGAGCAGCTCAGCTGGCGCTGGATCTTCTGGATCAATCTGCCTCTCGGTGCCATCGCCCTCTGGCTGGTGAACCGCAATCTGGGTCACCTCAATGTGCGTCGCCACAGCCGCTTCGACTGGAAGGGAGCGGCACTGCTCATTACGGTCACCACCCTCACCCTGTTGCTGCTCTCGCCGGAAGCGGCCTTGCCCGCCGTCTGGCTCGCGGCTGCGCTGGGGGTTGCCCTGTTGCTGCTCGTCCTGGCTGAGCGGCGGGCGCACGACCCCATACTGCCAGCCCACCTGGTGCGCCTGCCGGGTTATCTGGTGAGCGTGCTGCTGGCGCTGGCCTCGCAGCTGCTGATGTTTGCCGTGCTGGTCTACCTGCCGTTGCAGATGCAGTGGCAAAAGGGGATGAGCGCCAGTGACAGTGGCGAGATCATGGTGATCTTCATGGTCTGCATCACGGCGGGGGCCTTCGTCGGCGGCAAGCTCATCGGTCGCACCGGTCACTACAAGCGTTTCGTGGTGGCAGGTTTTGCCCTGGCAGCGCTGGCCCTGTGGCAGATCCACTTCGACCTCTGGGCCAGACTGGGACTGGGGTTTGCCGGATTGGGGCTGGGTCTGGTGCTGCCGGCGCTGTCGGTGGTGGTGCAAAATGCCCTGCCGCGAGAAGATCGCGGCATCGGCATGTCCCTGTTCAACTTCGGCCGGGAGCTGGGCGGGGCGGTCGGTGTCGCCATCTGGGCCGTGTTGTTCCATGCCGCTCTGCCAGCAGGCAGCAGCCCCAATCTGGCCAGCCTGAGCCCGGCCGAACTGGCACCCGGTTTCAGCGCCACCTATATCGGCATGGCGCTGATCGCCACCGCCGCCCTGCTGGTCACCTTGCTGGCATTGAAGCGCCACGAGCTGGCCAGCAAGCACGCCTGATGGTTGCTGTCGGATACAAAGAGGGCTCCCTGCGGGGAGCCCTCTTCATGGGATCAGGCTGGTGCCTTTCCTTCCGTGTCGTGGCCTTGTGCCACTCAGGCCGCTCATCGGGCGTCGGGGCGGGAAGGTGACCTGACAGGCTCGGGTTGCTGGCGCTCGGCCTGGGCATCGAGCTCCTTGCCGAGGAAGTAGTTCAGGAAGGTGCGGATGACCGCGATGATGGCGAGGCGCACCAGCTCCTCCTTGCTGGGGGCCACCGTGGTGGCCAGGATGTCGGCGGCGAGCTGGAACTCCAGCGCCAGGATGAGCCAGCTGCCGAAGCAGAGGCGGATACGGGGAAAGCCGGGCTCGTGATCCCGCACTCTGGCCGCCAGCCAGAGGGTCTTGCCAAGGCCGATGACCACGCATGCGATGGAGATGATCTCCAGCAGCAGCTGGAACAGCTCCACCCCGTGCATCATGCCCTCTTTCAGGCTCGCTATCTCGAACACTCGGGTTACCTCCCTGATTCAAAAGAGACACTTTTAACACGGCTTGGGGGCCGGTTCCAACTCAGAGTCTTCTGAGCATCATGGCTATCTGGTCGATGAGCTGACGAGCGGCAGGGCTGATGGCCGCCAGTTGGAAGTAGCCATGAATGACGCCATGCTGCCGCTGGCAAGTGGCATCGACGCCAGCCTGCACCAGCTTGCCATACAGGGCTTCCCCTTCGTCGCGTAGCGGATCATATTCCGCCGTGACGATATGGGTCGGCGGCAATCCTGACAGGGCGGGATGGTGGAGCGGGCTGGCTTCGGGATGGCAGGGGGGCAGGCTGCCCAGGTAGGCGTGAAAACCGCTTGCGAGCATGTCCCGGGTGATGAGGTAGTCGTCACCGAGATCGCGGTAGCTTTGGCTCTCGCAGAGGGCATCCAGCATGGGATAGAGAAGCAGCAGGGCCTTGGGCAAGGGGGCGTTGGCAGCCTTGAGCCGCAAGGTGGTGATCAGGGCGAGATGACCCCCTGCACTGTCGCCGGCAATGGCGAGACGTGCCGGATCCCCATGCCATTTCTCCACCTCGGCCATGATGGCCCGCGCGGCGGCCAGCGTATCATCGTGAGCCGCAGGATAGGTGTGTTCCGGGGCGAGGCGGGTGTGTACGGCGAAGATCAGGGCACTGGCCCGGTTGCACAGCATCCGCATCTGGCGATCGTGGGTCTCGAAATCCCCGCTGACAAAACAGCCGCCGTGAAAATAGATCAGCACCGGATACGCGGGGTCCGGTTTGTCTGCGGGCCGATAGCAGCGGATGGCGTGGTGATCGGCCTGCCACTCTTCAATGGCGCCCACCTCTTCCCGCTCACCGCCCAACAGGGCAGAGGCTAGGTAGCCGTCACGGCGCGCCTGCCAGCTCAGCTGGCTCGCCTTGGGACGACCTGCGGCGATGAAGTCTGCCACCATGGCTGCGATGGCCGGTTCGAGTTGTTTTTCCATAAGACACCAATGACTGTATATAAAAACAGTCATTGTGCGCTTTTGGCCCGTGAGCGCAACCGGCGTTAGCTGAGGCAGCTCACAAAATCAGGCTTCAATCAGCACGAATTCAATCACATAGAGGGGCGGCAGTGCGGGGTAGATATCGCGGATCACATCTTTAAGCTCGGGGAGGGTCATGTTCTCCTGACGGGCGTGCTCGTCGCTCAGCGCCTCGAAGGCGACCGCCTTGACCGAGATGACTTCAATGGTGCCAAAAGGCTGGTGTTCCGGGTTGGTGAACAGGGCCAGGCGCTGGCCGGGCCGCCAGTTTGCCTCGCTCTCGTCGCGGATGGTGATGGTCTTTCGGCCAGCCTGGATGTCGGCGACAAAGCGGCTGAAGAAGGTGAATGCCGGGTAGGCCGGGGTGTGCTGGGTCATGTCGTCTCCGAAGGACAAGGGGTGAGAGGGCGGCTCAGGCCGCGGCGGGCCCATTTTAGGAGGGGCGGGGGGAGCGTGCAGCACTTTTTACCCCGACATGTGAAGGGCGACCGACTGCGTTCACGGACCGGTAAAATGGCCGCAACTGAACCTGAATGTGAGATGATGCGGTCTCCTCTTTCTTGATGTGTAACAAATCAGGGGGACGGGCTCTGTGGTCTGATGGCGTCCGAGGCCGGCCGTGGTTGACGTTGAACAAAAGGAGCAAGTGTGAATTCCGAGTTGATCTGGGTGCTCAGCATGCTGGTGGGTGCCATTCTCCTGTTTATTACCAACAAGGTACGCATGGACGTGGTCGCCTTGTTGATCATCATCCTGTTCGTGTTGAGCGGCACCCTGACCCTGCCGCAGGCGCTGGCAGGATTCAGTGATCCCAACGTCATTCTGATTGCCGCCCTGTTCGTGGTGGGGGAGGGGCTGGTGCGTACCGGCATCGCCTATCAGGTGGGAGATGCCCTGGTGAAGGTGGCCGGCAGCAGTGAAACCCGCATGCTGGTGCTGCTGATGGTGGCGGTGGCGACCCTGGGGGCCGTGATGAGTTCGACCGGGGTGGTGGCCATCTTCATCCCCGTGGTGCTGAGCGTGGCGAACCGGATGGGGATCCCGGCGGGCAGACTGATGATGCCGCTCGGCTTTGCCGGCCTTATCAGCGGCATGATGACGCTGGTGGCAACCCCTCCCAACATGGTGGTGAACAGTGAACTGATGCGCCACGACATCCAGGGGTTCGGCTTCTTCGGCTTCACCCCCATGGGGGTCATCATTCTGGGGATGGGGATCCTCTACATGCTGCTGATGCGCACCTCCTTGGTGCGTGAAGGAGAGGAGGGCAAGGGCAAGCAGATGGGACGCAGCACCATGCGGGATCTCATCCGTGACTACCGGCTGGCGGGGCGCGCACGCCGACTGGCGATCCGGCCCGACTCCCCCCTGATCGGCCAGACCCTCGACGAACTGCAATTGCGTGCCCGCTTCGGGGCCAACGTCATCGGGATGGAGCGCTGGCGCAAGTTCAGGCGGGTGATGGTCAGTGTCACCGGGGTGACCGAGTTCCAGGCCAAGGATGTGCTGCTCATCGACATGTCGGATCCCGAGGTGGATGTGCGGGAGTTTTGCAGCGAGGCGCGGCTCGAGCCCATGATATTGCGCGGGGAGTATTTCTCCGACCAGGCGCGGGAGGTGGGCATGGCGGAGGTCTCCCTCATCCCCGGCTCCCGGCTGCTCGGCAAGAGCATCCGCGAGGTGACCTTCCGTTCCCGTTACGGCCTGAGCGTGGTGGGGATCCGCCGGGATGGAGAGGCGCTGACCGGCAAGCTGGTGGACGAGGCGCTGCAGATGGGGGATACCCTGCTGGTGGTAGGGAACTGGAGCCTCATTCGTCAGTTGCAGACCCATCATCGCGATTTTCTGCTGCTGGGCCTGCCTGCGGAAGTGGACGAGATGGCGCCGGCCCGCAGCCAGGCCATCCACGCCCTGATTGCCCTCGGGGTCATGATAGTACTGATGGTGACGGATCCCGTGCCCAACGTCATCGCGGCGCTCATCGCCTGCCTGCTGATGGGCAAGTTCCGCTGCATCGATCTGGAGAGTGCCTACAAGTCCATCCACTGGCCGACCCTGATCCTCATCGTGGGCATGTTGCCCTTTGCCCTTGCATTGCAGCAGACCGGCGGGGTGGATCTCATCGTCGGCGCGCTCATCTCGGCGGTGGGGGAGATGGGCCCCAGGGTGATGCTGGCCAGCCTCTTCGCGCTCTGTGCCGTCATCGGGCTCTTCATCTCCAACACGGCGACGGCGGTGCTGATGGCGCCCATCGCGCTGGGGACGGCCCATCAGATGGGGGTATCGCCTTATCCCTTTGCCATGACCATCGCCATCGCCGCCTCGGCAGCCTTCATGACGCCGGTCTCGTCGCCGGTCAACACCCTGGTGCTGGGCCCGGGCAACTACAAGTTCATGGACTTCGTGCGCATTGGCGTGCCCTTCACCTTGCTGGTGATGGTGGTGAGCGTCATCGCCATCCCCTGGTTCTTCCCGTTCTGACGACAGCAAACGATATGGCGGCCTGCGGGCCGCCTTTTTATTGCCCGCAGTGCTCTGCGAGATGAAAAGGGCGGCATCACGCCGGAGCAGGGCATTGCGCCGTCGCAGAGGAGAACACAAGGCTTAGCCGTTGATACATGCGGGGCGTTGCAGGCGCGCGATGGCATGGAGAGGGGAAGAAGAGCGGCAAACGCCGGATACAAAAAAACCAGCATGAGCTGGTCTGTTTGGTACTGCTTTCGATGGTGCGGAAGGAGAGACTCGAACTCTCACGCCTAGGGCGCCAGAACCTAAATCTGGTGCGTCTACCAATTTCGCCACTTCCGCAAGAATAATGGTGGCTATGACGGGATTCGAACCTGTGACCCCCGCATTA
>NZ_CAWMFQ010000151.1:0-1331 GCF_963866995.1 Aeromonas sp. ZOR0002
AGTGGCCGCTGCTGGTACGACGCTGGTATCAGGGGGAATCCCTGATTGAGCCTGAACTCGCTGTGGTGCAACAACTGATAGGGCAGTGGCGGGAGCGGTTACATTCCATCAGCTGGTTTGTGCGGTTGCTCAACGAAAACCTGGCTCGGCAGGCCAATCGGGAAGATGGTTGCAAGGGCCATTTTTGGGAAGGGCGCTTCAAGAGCCAGGCCCTGCTCACCGAATCAGCCCTGCTGGCCTGCATGGCCTATGTTGATCTCAATCCGATACGGGCGGCGATTGCCGACCGGCCCGAGCAGAGCGACTACACCAGCCTCAAGCAGCGTCTCGATGGCGAGCAGTCCGCCGCCCCATTGCCTCCGTTGCTGTTGCCATTTGCGCACGACGCGCGACCCGATAGCCTGCCATATGCCTTTGCGGATTACCTGATGCTGGTGGACTGGACAGGCCGCGCCATCCGAGTGGACAAACGGGGCCATATCCCGGCTTCTCTTGCCCCTATCCTGGTGCGGCTGGGGTTGGACGAGGTGCGCTGGCTCAAGCAAGTGACGCTGTTTCGGCGCCAGGGTATCAGAGTGGTGGGTGACAAAGAGCATTGTCAGCAGTTTGCCTGGCACTGTGGCCAGCGACGGTGTCATCAACCATCCCTTTGAGTGATGAATATTTGTGTCATAACAACGTCCGGTATAGCGCCAGCTCATCACCGGTGTGATCGCATCTGAATTGACGTCATCGATGCCAAGACATTCTTTTTAATCCCCCGAGTTTCACAAATGCCATCGCACATGCTGGATGACGAGTTGTGCTGGGCGCTTGATGAGGGCTTTCTCCAAAAGATGGCTGTCCTGATAAGGCGGTCCTGATAAGGCGGGTTGGGGAAGAGGGGCTATCGGTCCTTTGTCAACAGGCCCTTTCTCACAATGCGGCGACACCATGGGTGTTGCTTGAGCAGGTGATTTTTGCATCAGTGAAACAGAGTGGGTGATATGGTTCCTCCAATGGAACAATTCGTACACAAAGATGGCTGTCCCAAATGAAGAAAGGCTTTGTTATCTTGCTGGATACGTTGGCAAGGGCGAGTCACGTGGAACGTTCAAGTCAGGAGCAATCAGATGGCGATAACAACGCGATCCCGAAGAGAGAAGGTAGGCAGTGGGCTCGGGCTGGTGATGGGGCTCATCGCCTTTAACCTGATCGTGCCCCTGCTTCCGGTTGCAACAGAGATGTCGGATATGACCCGGATGATAGGAGCCATGGTCAGCGCCATGCTTTGCGCCGAGCTGGGCGCCAGGATTGGCAAGTGGCGGGATGCCAAAGAGCAGGCCGGATCG